>CADBUS010000195.1 GCA_902797895.1 uncultured Bacteroidia bacterium
ATATTGGAAAGGGCTTCAGATGACTCCTCTCACTATTAATTCACGTGGCAAAGGTATGAAAAAGTTTTTGAGATTTCCAAAACTTTTAATAACATCTCTATCATCCCGACAAAAAAGGTGGCAATGGAGTTAAATCTATCCGCAGCTTGCTGCCGGCACGAAGTGCCGTAATATCCCCTTGAGGGGAAAGGGGTGACTTCTATCATCCCGACAAAAAAGGTGGCATTACAGCCACCTTTTTTGTCGGGATGATCCGACTCGAACGGACGACCCCTACGTCCCGAACGTAGTGCGCTACCAACTGCGCTACATCCCGAATACCCTCAATCGGGCCCGCAAAAGTAATAGATTTCCTCAAAAGTCTATCTATTATAACCCTGAATTCCGAAATTTATTTTGTAAGACTCTTCGCTCCGCTCAGAGTGACAGAAGAACTCCGCTCAAAGTGACAGAAGAACGCCGCTCAGAGTGAAAGCTCCCCTTTCCTACTTTAACTTATACTTTTTGTCAAAGGCATATTTAAGCTGATTCATAGCCTTCTCAAGCACCTTACGCGGACACCCCACATTCAGCCTCATAAAACACTCTCCTCCCTGCCCGAATGAGCATCCCTCATTAAGTGCAAGATGTGCCTTGTTTACAAGCAGATCTGAAAGCTCTGAGCAGCTGAGCCCGAGCGGCCTGAAATCTACGAATATAAGGAACGATGCCTTTGGCTTTATCATTCTGATTAGCTGAGTCTCCTCTATGGCGGCCTCTGCATACTCCACCGATTGTGAACGAACCACCTTCCCTGTCATTTTTATTGCCGGTACGGTAAAGTTCTCCTTGAGGAACTTTTCTACATAATCTATATTCCCCTTTATATATTCCAATGCCTGTTTAAGCCACTCATAACCTTTTGGGGTGTAGAGATATTCTGCCGGCATAAATGAATCGTAATGGCCAAAATCGTAATCGCCGCCCTCCATATAGGCTGCAAATTTCTCTCTGGTGGCTTTACCTGTTGCAACCCACTCGCTTGCCCCAACTCCGGCGCAGTTGAAGGTCTTGCTCGGAGCGTGGAATGTAATTGTATTTTCAGCCTGCTTTGCATTTACGGTTGCAAACGGAATATGCTTCTCAAACGAGAGATCACAATGAATCTCATCGCTGATTACAAAAACCTTGTTCTTTAGGCACAACTCAGCTATCTTTTTAAGCTCCGAGCGGCTCCAGACTCTTCCGCCCGGGTTGTGAGGATTGCAGAGTATCATAGCCTTACACCCCTTTATCTTCTTTGCCAAGTCCTCCCAATTTATCTCAAAATCAATCTCTCCATTCTTCTTCTCAACTATATCCAAAGGGCAGTTTACCAACTTGGTGCCATAGCTATCTACCTTTGCCTTGAATGGCGGATATACGGGAGGGAATATAAGCACCTTATCTCCGGGTTTTGTAAAGCAGCGCAATGCGTGAGCTATTCCCACCACAATACCAGGCACAAAACCGATATCCTCTTTTTTGAGCTTCCAGCCATATCGTTCGTTAAACCAATATATTACGGCATCGTACCATTTTTGGGGCTTGCTGCATCCGTAGCCAATGACTCCATCTTTTATTTTTGCTATGATAGCATCTGTAAAGAACTTCGGAGTAGGAAAATCCATATCCGCTATCCACATAGGGAGCAGATTCTTTTTGCCCCAGATTAGAGGTGTAGCATCCCATTTAATACAATCTGTACCTTTTCTGTTTACAATTTTGTCAAAATTATACTTTGCCATAATAAACTATATTTTAGTGCTTTATGTAGTTTTATCAAATACAGGCAGCGTGAACGAGAAGCTGGCCCCTCCCAATTCAGAAGCAGAGTACCATATTCTGCCGCCGCTCTGCTCCACTATGCTCTTGGATATTGCAAGTCCAAGTCCGTTGCCGCTGCTTTTGGTTGTAAAGTTAGGCATAAATAGCTTCTCTTGGTCTTCCTCTTTCACTCCATTGCCGTTATCATCTATGCTTACTACATAAAAATTATCCTCTTTTGTGAGCGATAATCTTATAAATCCCATAGAATCTGAGCGTTCAAGCTCTTGTACCGCATTGGAGATAAGATTTACCAACACTCTTATAATCTGCCCTTTGCGAGCCTTTACCGGGCAGTTGTCTGAGCTGTAGCTCAGCGATAGTCTGATATTATCGTGAGTATCAAACAAAACCTTCTGCTCCAACAATACATCGTAGAGGTTAAAGAGAGAGTCCTCCTCCACATAAAACTTTGCAAAACTGCTGAACTCCGAGGCGGTATTGGAGAGTATATCTATCTGCTCCAAAATTGAGCGTGATACCTCCTCAAACTTATCTTGCCAAAGCGGTGAGCCTTTCTGTTTCAGCATCATAAGCCTCTGGATACTGAGCTTCATTGGGGTTAGAGGGTTTTTTATCTCGTGGGCTATGCGGCGGGCCATATCGCTCCAAACCTTCTCTCTCTCCGCCTGTGCCATCTGCTTGGTACTCTCTGCCAAAGAATCTACCATCTTGTTGTAGGACTCCACCAACACCCCAAGCTCATCTTTTTTGCGGTAGTTGATATATTGCGGCTCGGAGGAGACATCCATATACTTCATCTTGTTGCTTATTCTGGTTAGCGGCTTTGCTATATTTGAGGCAAGAGCCCTGCCGAACAGAATAGAGAGAATAAGCAGCAATATGCTAACATTCACAATGGTAGCAACTATGTATGATAAGTCTCCGCTTATGTTTCCGCCGCGAGTAAAGTATGGTAGATTGGCTATTGCCAAAAGTTCTCCGTTGTAGTTGTATATCGGCGAGTAGAGCGAGTAGTAGCTAAAGCCGCCAACCCTCTCTTTGTTGAATATCTGGCTTCTGGCTTTAAGCACCACATCGGCGTATGCTTTAGGATTCATTCTGGCCGAGAGCACAAATTTCTGGAAGAGCTCCATTTGGGTAGAGCGGAGCAGTTTGCCAGATGGATCGTAGAGGTTTATATCTGCGTGAGTCTCATTTGCAAGCCTCTCCATGGCAGCATTCAAATCGCTGGAATTTACCTCGTTAAAAGAATGTGCGTAGGTAAAATAGGAGGTAAGCATCTTCTGCACCGCCTGCAGCTTCTCCTCCATAAGGGCGCGATTTGTTTTACGGTAGAAATTAACACTATACCATATACTACCTATTGCCACAGCTGCAAGTGTAACTGCCAATACAATGGTAATCAGAGAGGTTATCTGTTTTGCAAAGGATCTTTTCAGGTCTCTTGCAGATACTGCTCTCAGCCGCGCTCTCCTTATTCTCACAATAATGTGCATAAAAGAGAAATAGAAGAGAACAAGGTATGAGAATGATACTATATATGGCAATATATTACGTTTAGGACGGCTGATTATAACCACATTATCCTCTGTTACACTATTGATTGAGTGCATAAAGGAGTCTTTTTTGAGCTGCCCGTCATCATCAAATTCATTCAAGAATATAGGGTAGTCATAGCTGCCATTGTAGAGTACCAATCTTCCCCGATAGTATTTTGCCCAAGCGTAAACTGTTGGTATATTGAGATTTTCTGTCTGCTTATACTCGGAGAATTGAGCCGGATAACCGGTGGCATTGCTCTCATAACGGGTATTAAGCTCTATATAAAGATTTATCAGACCATTCTCTGTAAGATACTGAAAATAACCCAAATAACCCACCCTGCCATTAAAGTTGCTCAAATAGTAGAAGTTGCTCTGCTCCGCAATAGGCACAGCATCATACTGCTCCAGCAGGGCGCGGTAATAATCTGAACAGTTTACCACGTGCTGCGAAATTTGCAGCGCCTCATCCGGGCGGCAGAGGGTTAGGCTTACAGAATACCTCTGCTTAATCTCCTGAAAATAAATCTCGGAGAAGCGCATCTCCAACAACTTGAGATTCTCCTTTGGAAGGCTAAGCATTCTCTTGGATATTGGATCGTTCATCAGCTTCTCCTCCACAGAACGGAGTTCAAGCTCCAAAGAGAGATCTCTGTCTATTGATAGGCGATTGGCAAGCAGAGAGCACCACTGCATCTCCTTTTTGGAGCTTAACGTGGTAACTGTGAGCAATGTGTATAGAGAGACTATCAGAGAGTAAATAAGAATGTTACGGCCTGAGAGCAAGGTGTATCTTCTTCTTAAACCAAGCAGAGAAAAGAGCATCTGCAGGGAGAAGAGCAACACCATAAAAAGCAGTGCGTATGAGAGATAACAGAGCAGCGTATATATATTGAGGTCTGTTATCCTGTGCAGCACCATCACCACAGAGGAGTTGGATATAAGGGAGCGAAGAGTAAAATCGATATAGATGAACAGAGCCGGCCCTAAAGCAAACAGTAGCAGATAGATGAGCCATCTTACAGTTAGCGGCCCACTCTTTGCCGCACTCAAAATAGGCTGACGGAGCATATATATACCCACCACCACAAAGGCCACATATAGATTGTTTAACAGCAGGTTACCGATAGATGAGAATATTCCGGAATCTGCATATACGCTCGGCGAGAAGAAACTGCCTGTATATGAGACAAGGCCGGCAATATAAAAACAGAGGAGCCTCAGCAGAGTTAGGGCGCTCAAAAAGAGTACAAACCTTGTATAACTCCTTTTCTTATAGAGATATAGGCAGATAGTTAAAAGACAGGCAAGCAGTGCAAGCCAAGTGAAAGCATTAATGCCGGAACTCTTTTTAACCGTAACATCGTTGGTTAGCACAAATAGTAGATTCCCATCTTTTCCCTTAATCTCAGCTCCGCAACTCTCAAAGGTAATAGGCTCAATATCAAAGCCCTCGTTAAGTTTCAGTTTGGGATTTATTACGGGAGCGTCAATTGCTTGGGCCACAACCTTGTCTGTCTTGATAAGCAGGCCTGCAACAACCCTCTGATTATCTCTCAAAAAGGATTTTATAAGATACCAGCCGCTCCCTATATTTATAAACTGCTCTTCTGAGGAGAGATAGGAGAGCGGATAGTTAAAACGGTTCTGCCCATCCAAGTAGTGCTCTGTTCTGAATATTTGGTAGTAGGAGTCGTTGCTCAGGGCATCGTTAGCCATAGGAAAGAGGTTGGCCCAACTTTGCAAGGTATCTGCGCAATAGCGGTATATCACCATATCGCTCGGCAGATTCTCCAACTCTATCCACTTCTCTGCCGGAATATCCAATGCAGCAAGGGCGTACTCCTCCAAAAGCGCCTCCCTCTTTTGCAAATTCTTCTGCAAAGCAGCCACTTCACGCTCCAAAGTTGCTGAATTTGGGGATATTACAAGAGAGAGTATCAGAAACAGTAATGCTGCCCCTAAAGAGAGCTGCACCGCCTTATCCTTTACTTTGCTTAAGAAACTGCCCATAACTAAATTCGCAGAGCCTTCTGCTATAATTTTACAAATTTAGCAAAATAATTATTGGTGATGGTAAGGCTCGTTGTTCATTATGGTAAAGGCGCGGTAGAGCTGCTCCATAAATATAAGGCGTACTATCTGATGGGAGAATGTCATTTTGGAGAGCGATAGCTTTTCATCTGCAGCCTTATATACAGGTTCAGAAAAGCCGTAGGCACCGCCTATTATAAAGCATAGCTCTCTGTCTGAAGAGTTTGCGAGCTTTTGCAGATGTGCACTCCACGCCTCGGAGCTGAAATGGGTGCCGTTTTCATCCAGCAAAATAACGTATGGCTTTTTCTTAAAAGAGGCCAAGTGCTTTAATATCAGCTCTCCCTCTTTGATTTTTATCTGCTCGCGGCTTAAAGAGGAAGCCCCTTTGAGTGCCGCAATAGTGGTAACAGAAAATGTGCAATAGTGTTTGATTCTATCGCGATAGAGAGCCACTCCCTCCTCTATAAAGGGAAATGTGGTTTTGCCTATGCAGAGAAAATTTACCTTCATATCAGACACTGCAAATTTACAACCTGTTTGTTAAAACTCAAAAGCAGAATGGCTTGATTTTTGCGGTGCTTTTCGTTTGATATGGTAAGAAAGGCAGTAATATCTCTGTTTAGCCTATTTACGGCTCTCGCTCTTTGCTCGGCTAAAGGCCCACAAAACAGCAATGCAGATGTATTTGTGCCCATTGCAAAGTATATTCAGAAGGGCGATGCCGACAAGTTATCTGCTTGGTTTGCAAGCAATTTGGAGGTAGAAATCTTTTCTAACGCAACAGAGTGCAGCCGAGCTCAGGCCAAACAGATTATAAAAAACTTTTTTGAGCAGTATCCGCCAAAATCTTTCTCCATACTGCACAAGAGCGGCAACCCTCCTATGAAATATGCCATTGGCACTCTCTCTGCCGGCGGAGAGAATTTGAGGGTTGTGCTACTGGTAAGAACACGCACCTCCTCCTCTGAAATTCTGAGAATACGCATAGAACGCTCCGCACGCTAATTTGCAGAGCTTTAGCAACTCCCCTATCTGAACATTGGCGATGCAAAGGCAACCACATCTGCCTTGGATATGGTGTTGCCTCCAAGAATGAGCAAACGCTCCACCACATTGCGCAGCTCGCGGATATTGCCGGTCCAAGAGTGCTTTTTAAGCTCCTCAAGGGCATCTTTGGCTATTGAACGCTTGGCAGTTCCGTTCTCCTTGCAGATTTGCTCTATAAAGTATTCTGTAAGCAGAGGAATATCATCTTTCCTCTCTGCCAAAGATGGAACTCTTATAACTATCACGCTCAATCTGTGGTATAAGTCCTCTCTGAAATTCCCCTTTTTAATCTCCTCCGGAATGTTTTTGTTGGTAGCGGCTATTACCCTCACATTCACATTTATATCCTTATCGCTACCCACTCTGCTGAGCTTGTTCTCCTGCAACACCCTCAGCACCTTGGCCTGAGCAGAAAGGCTCATATCCCCCACCTCGTCCAAAAAGAGAGTTCCGCCATCGGCCTGCTCAAACTTACCTTTATGCTGCTTTATTGCAGAGGTGAAAGAGCCTTTTTCGTGGCCAAAAAGCTCACTCTCAATTAGTTCGCTCGGTATGGCTGCGCAGTTCACCTCAATAAACGGCGCGGCGCGGCGCGGACTCTTCTCGTGCAACCACCTTGCTACCAACTCCTTACCCGTTCCATTCTCGCCTGTTACAAGCACCCTGGCATCTGTTGGAGCAACCCGCTCAATCATCTCCTTTATCTGCATAATAGATTTTGAGTTGCCCATAATCTCCTGCACTTTAGAAGATACAGCTATCTTTTTCTTTAGGGTTTTATTCTCCTTAACAACATCCGAGTGGTCTGTGGCATTGCGCACCGTAATAAGTATTCTGTTCAGATCCAACGGCTTTTTGATAAAATCGTAGGCCCCTTTTCTCACACACTCCACCGCGGTATCTATATCTCCGTGGCCGCTTATCATAACAATGGCGCCCTCCACCCCATCAGCCACCATCTTTTCAAGCACCTCAATACCATCCATTCCGGGCATCTTTATATCGCAAAAAATAACATCGTAGTTTGCGCCAGCGGCCATCTCCAGAGCCTTTTTACCATCTTCTGCCATAGCCACCTCATACCCCTCATCTTCAAATATATCCTTAAGGGCCAAGCGTATGCTCTTTTCGTCATCTATTACAAGTATCTTCATAACAACCTGTTTTGAATCTTTTTATTGTTTGGGAAGCTCCACCTCAAGATTGAAGTTTGGCAGAAGTATTTTGTTCAGCCACTCAATCTCCTCCTCCATTGTCATAAAGGTATTATCCAACTCAATGGCATCCTTTGCTCTACGGAGCGGATCTATCTCGCGGTGCTCATCTATGTAATCTCTCTTTTTAAGATCTTCCAACACCTTCTCGTATGTATCCTTGCTCCCTTTGGCCTGCAACTCCAAAAAGCGCCTCTGGGCACGCACCTCAGGTGTAGCGGTCATAAATATCTTAAGTTCCGCATTCGGAAAAACTGCGGTGCCGATATCCCTGCCATCCATTACAATACCTTTGTCTATAGCCATCTGTTTGAGTATGGCGTTCACGTGCTCCCTTACAAAACCAAGCTCCGCTATTTTGCTCACCAAGCCGGAAACTTGCGAGGTTCTTATACCGGCCTCAATATCGTCTCCATTCAAAAAAGTGCGGCTGTTTCCGCCCCTATCGTTACGAAAAGAGATTTTTATAATCTTCAGCAGTTTTTTCAGCGGCTCCTCATCTATTGCGCCTCTGTCATCTATAAAACCGTTATTATAAGCAAAATAGGTTATTGCCCGATAGAGCGCACCGCTATCTGCATAAATATATCCGAGCCCCTTGGCCACCAACTTGGCAAAAGAACTCTTGCCGGTTGAAGAGTAGCCATCTATCGCGATTATTATTTTTCCGCTTCCCATAAAAAATTGTTTAGGTGGCAAATTTACAAAAATGATGCTACAAATTTTGAAGAATAGAGCGCAGAAACTATTTTTGAAGATATTTTGATAAGTGGGATTAGATGCAGGTAAAAAGAGAAGCTAAAAATTAAAGATATTTCAGTTATGGAGTTTAATGTAGAAATAGACAGATACTCAGGCTTTTGTAACGGAGTGGTGCGGGCTGTAAAGAGGGCAGAAGAGAATCTGAGCGGTAAAGAGAACGGCCTTTTGTACAGCTTGGGGGCCATTGTGCACAACAACTCCGAGCTTGAAAGATTGGCCAAAATAGGGCTCAGAAGCATAGATTCAACACAAATGCAGAGTTTGAAAAATGTTACCGTACTTATACGCGCACACGGCGAGCCGCCAAAGACCTATCAGATTGCCAAAGAGAACAATATCAAGCTGATAGACTGCACTTGCCCCGTGGTATTGCAGCTTCAAAAGAGAATTGCGGCAACGCAGGGGCAGATTATTATCTTTGGCAAGAAGGGGCACGCAGAGGTAAACGGCCTTGTGGGAATGGCGCACAGCAGAGATGGAGGAAACGTGGTTGTAATTGAGAATGTGGCGGATATAGATAAGGTAGAGCCATCTGAAATAGATTACTCAAAGCCAATTACCATATTCTCCCAAACCACAAAAGATCCTGTTGAGTACCGCCACGTATGCCAGGCAATAAGAGAAAAGATGCACTCTCCGGAGCAGCTCACCATAAACGATACCATCTGCAAGCAGGTTGTACAACGCCACTCCCGTCTTATAGAATTTGCTAAAAATCACAGCATTATACTCTTTGTGAGTGGCAAGGAGAGCTCCAACGGCCAGGTATTGTACGAGTTGTGCCGCAGCCACAACAGCCGCTCCTATCAGATAGAGAGCCTGCAAGAGATTAAGAAAGAGTGGTTTACCGATGGCGACAGCGTAGGCATCTGCGGCGCCACCTCCACTCCCCAATGGCAACTCGAACAATGCGCCACCCACCTGACGCAAACCCTCAAGTAGCACTTTTAATTTCTTTATTATATCTTTGTGCAAGTTTTTTAAGGATTTAGAGTTTTAATTTTATGGCAACTACAGCAGATTTTAAGAACGGGATATTTTTCCTTTACAACGACCATCCTTGCCAGCTCGTTTATTTCCAGCACGTTAAGCCAGGTAAGGGTAACACTATCGTGAGAACAAAATTCAAAGACTTGCAGACAGGCAAGCTCCTTGAGCATACATACGGTGCAGGTGAGAGAATAGATTTGGTTTCTGTGGAGAGAAGGCCTTACCAGTTCCTATATCCGGATGAGACCGGCTACAATTTTATGCACAGAGAGACTTTTGAGCAGGTGCATTTGGATAAAGATTTTGTAGAAAATGCAGATCTTATGAAGGAGGGGCAGAATGTAGAGATGATGGTTTGGGCTGATAATGAGGAGATTCTTACTTGCGAACTGCCTACATACGTGGAGCTTGAGGTTACCTACACAGAGCCTGCTGTAAAGGGTAACACCGCATCTACCAACGCAATGAAAGAGGCCACTTTGGAGACCGGCGCAAAGATTATGGTGCCGCTCTTTATACAAACCGGTGAGAGAATAAATGTTAAAGTAGAAGACCGTTCATACGGAGAGAGGGTAAAGGGATAAACTTTGCGGCTACTCCGTTTTTTGTATGATATAGAGGCCATCTCTTAATTTTAAGAGGTGGCTTTTTATTTTTGCAGAGCTATCTGCAGAGGCTTTCTCTATAAAGGAATTGAACTCTCTTATTCCCTGAGTTTTAGCATCTGCTTTTTGGGGCGCATCCCCTACTCCTTTACCATACCAGAGCACATTGTCTGCCAATATATAGCCCCCCTTTTTCACAAGCGGAAAAACAAGGTTGTAGTATTGCAGGTACTCCCTCTTGTTAGCATCTATAAATACAAGGTCATATTGAGGGGCAGAACCTTTTGCAGAGGGGAGGTTTGGAATCAGCAGCTTGGCATCTCCAAAAAATATATTTATGTTCTTGGCATACCTGCTCCTCTCAACTCCCTCTCTTATAATATATTCCAATTCGTCATTTATCTCGATGGCATCTATCTGAAAACTTCCTTTGTCTGCAACAGTAGCAGCAGCGGTGGCTCTGCCGGCTCCCTCGGCAAGGCAGAGAAGAGAGAAGCCTGTAAAGGTACCCAACTCCAATATGCGCCTCGCTCCAACCATCTTCGCAAACTCAGTCAAAAAAGCCCCTTCCCGCCATCCTACCAACATCTTGGCGTGATTGGTTCTCGTATATGTTTGGCGTTCAATCCATTTAAGGGAAGAATAGGCTTCTGCTGAAAAGTAGTCTGCTGCCGAATCTCCACCCGAATCTATATGGAACACATCCATAAGGCAGCCACTGATAAGTTCTACTAAAATACTCTTGTCCATTTACGATGGGGTTATATGAGGTAATTAATAAAATACAAGGCGATTCATACGTTTCCACCTAAGCACCTCTTTTGCAACCGTTTGCAACATTTGAGCCGAAACATTTTCTATATTCTTTCTCATTTTTTCCATAGAGGTTGGAGAGCCTGTGAGCAACATACTCTTACCAATTGTAAGGCAACGGGCCTCTGCATTATCTCCCGCAATTGAGAGCTGCCCTATCATCTGCTTTTTGGCCGCATTCAGCGCCCTCTCGGAGAGCGGCTGCTCTATAAAACGCTCCAACTCCCTTTTAATTAGTGCAGTACACTTATCAAGATATTTTTTATCGCAACCAAAATAGATACAGAAAAGCCCTGTATCTTTATATGATACGCAACTTGCATCTACGTGATATACAAGGGCGTGCTTTTCTCTCAGACTGAGATTAAGACGGGAGTTGGAGGCAGGGCCGCCCAACATATTGGTAAGCAGCGAGAGGGCCACCTTTTTTTCCGCTCCGTAGTATGAATATGCTCTGCAACCAATTATGCAGTGAGCTTGGCGCAAATTCTTATCTATCTGCTTGTTAAACAGCACTCCATCTGTAATGGAGCTATTCTTTTGCTTGGCAAACGGGCGGCTCGTTATAGGGGCCATACTGCCCAAGGAGCCTCTCTCGCCCTCTGTGCAGAGCTTTAAGAAGGAGTTAGGCCGCCACCTTTGCAGCTCCCTCTCTATAAGCTCTTTAAGGGCTTCCTCATCAAAGTTGCCGGCAACAGAAAAGGTCATATTCTCCGGACGGAAGAATTTGCCCAAATTCTTTTTAAGTATCTGCGGAGTTATTCTCTCAAGAGTTTTCTTCTCTCCCAAAATGGAATATCCCAACGGAGTGGAGGCAAATAGCTCATTCTCAAAGGTATCAAAAAGCAGTTCCGTTGGAGAGTCTTGGTAGGTTATTATCTCATCGTAGATTACCGTCTTCTCTTTCTGCAACTCATCTGCAGGGAATACGGAATCAAAGGCTACCTCAAATATAAGCTCAATGGCCTTTTTTACATCCTCCTTCAAAGTGGTGGAATAGAGCACAATCCTCTCCTTGGTGGTAAAGGCGTTTAAATCTCCACCAACCTTTTCCAAAGTGCTGGATATATTTACAGAGGAGCGGTTATTGGTACCCTTAAAGAGCATATGCTCGGTAAGATGGGCAAGGCCATTATATTTTGAAGCCTCATCTCTTGTACCCATTCCAACGCTTAACACGCAATAGGCAACCGGAGATTTGGTCTTTTGAAACGCAAATAGGAGTTGTTCTTTCTTCATCTGGCAAAAATAGATATTATCGCCTTTTTTTCCTACTTTTGTGGCATATATGGAAAATTTTATTGTATCGGCAAGAAAGTACCGCCCATCCACATTTGGAACACTTATAGGGCAGGACAGTATAGCAACCACACTCAAAAATTCCATCAAAAGGGGGCAGCTTGCGCACGCCTATCTCTTTTGCGGGCCGCGCGGAGTGGGTAAGACCACCACAGCCAGAATTTTTGCAAAGATTATAAACTGTATGAATCCCGGGGAGGATATGGAGCCCTGCGGAGAGTGCGAGAGCTGCAAATCTTTTGAGCAGGGGCGCTCCTACTGCATACACGAGCTTGATGCTGCCTCTAATAACTCGGTAGATGATATACGCTCCCTTACAGAGAAGGTTATGATACCTCCGCAGATAGGGCGCTATGGAGTTTACATAATAGATGAGGTGCATATGCTCTCAACGGCAGCTTTCAACGCCTTTCTAAAGACTTTGGAGGAGCCGCCGGCACACGCTATATTCATACTTGCCACCACAGAAAAGCATAAAATAATCCCAACCATATTGAGCCGTTGCCAGGTATTTGATTTCAACAGAATTTCTATACCGGACATAGTGCTCAATCTTAGAACTATAGCACAGAAAGAGAGTGTGCAGATAGATGATGAATCTATGCACGTTATAGCCCAGAAAGCAGATGGAGCTATGCGAGATGCTTTAACACTCTTTGATCAGGTGGTTGCATTCTGCGGCAATACTGTAGATTACGCCTCCGTAATCAAAAATCTGAATGTGCTTGATTACGATTACTATTTCCGCCTTGTGGATTTTGCTTTAAGCGGAGATTTTGCGCAGGAACTTGTACTGTTTGACCAGGTGCTTAACAAAGGATTCAATGCCCTCTATTTTGTGGGGGGATTTGGGAACCACCTGCGTAATCTGTTGGTTTGCAAGCAGACCGTATCCGGCAAACTGTTGGAGGCAGCACCTGCCGTACAGGAGAAATATATTGAGCAGTCAAAAAAGTGTCCGCTTAAGTTTTTATTTAAGGCGCTGGCTACGGTTGAAAAGTGCGAGAGCGACTATCTAAGGAGTAATAACCAGAGATTGCTTGTGGAGTTTATGCTTGTGAGAATAAGTCAGTTGCAAGAGCAGCCACTACAACAGGCCGCACAGATGCAACAGAGTACGCAGGTACAGCAGTCTGCTCCGCAAGTGCAACAGCAGCCTGTTCAACCGCAACAAGCTACACCGCAACAAGCTACACCGCAAC
>CADBUS010000196.1 GCA_902797895.1 uncultured Bacteroidia bacterium
AGATACTTAACAGTAAATCCCTTGGCATAGTTAGGTACTATTCGGGCCTCATTGCTTGTGAGTTGCTCTATATCTGTTAAAGAGCCGTTCTCTTTATCTTTCTGTTTACTTGATTTACAGCCGATTATTAGTACTATAGCTCCAATTGCAATAGCAAAAAATAATATAAACTTAGGCTTAAATGTTCTCATTTTAATTATTTATAAGTTTCTCCAATACTCTGTTTAAGGTATAACTGTAGTGGCCGGGGATTATTATATGGTGGTTGCCGATAGGGTTGTTCAGGAAATATCTTGCCGCCTCAGGATTGTCTAACTTTATGAGCTGTTGGGTTCTGCAGAAGTTATCTTTTTCCTGGCTCTCAACCAAAGTGCCATTCTCTGCAAAGAATCTCTCCATATTGCCGCACAGCTTGAATATGGTTACAGGGCCGTTTTTCATAAAGCCGCGCACCCCCACACCAATGCCTGATTCAAAGTGAGATAGGAACTCATAGCTCTCCACCATATTGAGCGGGATTGTGCAGTGGGCAAACTTAATCTCCCCCGTATCTACATCTATATGGGCCGGATTGGCCTGAAAGCCGGAGACTCCGCTGAGCCCCTTGGCAAGTATCATAGAGAGCATAGCCGGTACATCTCCCTCACAACCGGCCACAATTCCCTCTGCGTTTAATTTAGCAAGGGCCAAACAGCCGGTATTTTTTACTGCGGAAAGCAAGTCAAAACATCTGATAGTAAAAGCATTCAGAGAATATCTGGCAACAATCTCCTTTAGCGCAAGGTATATGTTTATAGCCCCCTCTATATATTGCTCGGTAGCAGGGCATATCTTTATCTGCTTAAACTCCTCTCTTATTTTTTGTGCTTGCTCAACAGCCTTTTTATCCTCTCTCTTTGAGAGCTGTTCTACAATTTCCTTAACCTCTGTAATAGGTATATCTACAAGATCTACACCCAATCTATCCTTTACTATAATTCTGTTGAATGTGCTGGATATAAGCCAATCAGAAGGCTCTCCTATAATGCCGGCGCGGAAACCTTTAATTGTTCTTGCCGCACAGAAAACCCTGC
Organism: uncultured Bacteroidia bacterium; assembly: GCA_902797895.1. Classification (GTDB taxonomy): domain Bacteria; phylum Bacteroidota; class Bacteroidia; order Bacteroidales; family UBA932; genus Egerieousia. The sequence goes on from CADBUS010000196.1 coordinate 1,074, forward strand.
GGAGCTTATTCACTCTGTCTAAAACAAAGTCTTTGCTCCCGTGCAGAATTTCTCCGTCGTACTGCTTGTTTTTAAGAAATGAGAGAATTTCCATAGATGCTGCCAAAGAATTGTCTGTATTATAGGCCAATAGGCTAAAGTAAGCAAGCCTTACACCTCTGTTTTCAAGCTCCCGTAGCTTCTCTCTAAAGAGGCTCTCTGTTCCTCCTGTGAGAATAAATATAAGATTCAACTCAAACTCTCCGTAGCGAGAAAAGTCGTTGTCACACATAACATACTCAAAGCCAAGCTCTTTTAGATAACTATCGCGATGGGCGGCAATACTCTCTGCATTGTGCAGAGGAGAGGATATTGTAAAGATTCCAATGCTCATAATTTTTGTTTTTAGTGCAGATTATTGTATGTGTGTAGTAATGCAGTTTAGTGCAGTATCTTTATTATATTGGTAGCAAACAACTTGACAGACATTGCAAGCAATATGATTCCAAAGAATTTGCGCAGGGCATATATGGTTCCTTTGCCAAGCGCTCTCTCTATTTTGCTGGTGCTGCGCAAAACCACATATACAACAAACATATTGAGAATTACCGCAATAATAATGTTTATGGCCGCAAATTCCGCTCTCAAAGAGAGCATAGTTGTAAGAGAGCCGGCACCTGCAATAAGCGGAAATATTAGCGGTACTATAGTAGGGCTGCCGCTTGGCGAATCATCGTATTTGAAAATCTCTATGCCGAGTATCATCTCCAAAGCCAGGGCAAAAAGAACAAGTGCGCCGGCTGTTGCAAACTCATATATTTCAACACCAAAGAGGGCGAGGGTCCATTTTCCGGCAAAGAGAAAAATCAGAAAGAGGGCCAACGCTCCCAAGGCAGCCTTGCCAGCCTCAATTTTCTTGCCCTGCGAGCGTAAATCCAAAATAATAGGAGTGGAGCCTGTAATGTCTATAATAGCAAAGAGCACCATAAAGGCACTTGCTATCTCTCTGATGCTTAGTCCTAAATCTGTCATATAATTTCTTTTGCTGCAGTTTACTACTTATTTGCAAATTTAGTAAATTTGTAGGCAATTCAAATTTGTATTACCATAACGCCTACACACTATGAATAGTTTAGGAAGAATTTTTATAAAAGTTTTTGCAGTTGTCTTTTTTGCAGCTCTCTCTTTGATTTCAACAAATCTCCATTCTCAAAATCAGAACAAGAATCAGAATTATCCGCAGATATTGCTCTCCGGCAAGAATTTTCAGAGAGTTACAGATGTGAGGCAGTTTGATAAAGTCTCCTCTGAGCTTAGAACTTATCTAAGAACTCAGGTAAACGGCGTTAGGGTACCGATTAAGTTGGAGAAAGCTTACACATTTCCTACAAACGATTCGCTCTATCTTGTATATGGCAGAAGTATAGCAGATTACCCAATGCGTCCTACTATTGTTTCCAAAATTTACTCAATAGTAAAACAGAATATGCCTAATGCCTTTAAGAATAAAAAGGTAGCAATATTTACCAATGGCTCAAAGTTGGAGCATCTTATCACACCATACTACAATTCTAAAAACTCCTATCACAAAATTCAGAGTGGTGAGTCAGCACCAAGAAAGCATACAAAGTCTAAAGAGCGTTTGAAGGAGCTTTTGAACCGCCCTTATTCTATATCTAATGGATTGCAAGACAGGCATATAGCAATGTCAAACTCTCACGGTTGGTATTATGAGCCTACTCTCGACAGGTGGGAGTTCCAGAGAGCGCGTCTTTTTGGAGTTGTGGAGGATACCTATACAATGAGCTATGTGGTGCCATTCCTTGTGCCGATGCTTGAAAATGCCGGTGCTGTGGTGCTTATGCCAAAGGAGAGGGATTGGAGAAAGGAGGAGGTGATTGTGGATAATGATACTCACACTCAAGGCTATTCAGAAAAGAGTGGTGCTAAAAAGTGGGAAAAGGGTAAAAAAGAGGGTTTTGCACACCCTAAGCAGAGTTATATCTTTGGAGAGAATCCATTTAAGATGGGAACTTATGTTCAAGCCGATGTGGTGGCCGATGGTGATGATAACCAAAGCCAAGTGGTTTGGACTCCCGATATTCCTGAAAGCGGTGATTATGCTGTCTATATTTCATATCACTCACTCCCAAATAGCACAGACAAGGCTCGTTATAAGGTAGTGTATAGTGCAGGAGAGGCAGAATTTTTTGTAAATCAGAAGATTGGTGGAGGAATGTGGGTATATTTGGGAACATTCCACTTTACTCAAGGAGTATCGGAGCAGGGGGTATATCTTACCAATGTGGGAGGCAGCGGAGTTGTAACTGCCGATGGTTGCAAGTTCGGGGGTGGTATGGGAAATATCGCTCGTGGTAAAGGAGAGGGCTTTATCAGCGGAATGCCTCGTTTTATGGAGGCGGCTCGTTACTACTTACAATGGAGCGGATTTGCAGATACAGTCTATTCTGCCTCACACAATGAGAATGACTATACAGATGATTATGTATCGCGAGGAAAATGGGTAAACAACTTGGCAGGAGGCTCTTACAAGCTACCTAAATGGGGAGCCGAGAGCAAAGGGATTCCTATAGACCTCTCATTTGCTTTTCATACCGATGCCGGCAATGCGCTGAGTGATACCATAATAGGCACTCTATCCATATTTACGAGGGAGTGTAAAGATTTTGGGGCAGAGAACCCAAATCTATATCCTAACGGAGAGGATAGAATGTGGGGGCGCTATCTTGCAGATATTGTTCAGACTCAGTTGGTTGACGATATATCTAATCTCTACGAATTTGCCTGGAGCAGAAGGGGGCTTTGGGACCGCTCATACTCGGAGAGCCGCACCCCTCAGGTGCCTGGAATGCTGCTTGAGTTTTTATCGCACCATAACTATGCAGATATGAAGTTTGGGTTGGATCCCGATTTCAGATTTCACGCATCGCGAGCAATATATAAAGGGATATTAAAATTTCTTGCCTTTAAGAATAGAGTGCCATATACGGTTCAGCCTCTGCCTGTTAAGAATATGATGGCGGAGTTTATCACAAACCGCAATGAGCCGGAGACTACATACGTACAGATAAGTTGGAAAGGGGTAGAAGATCCTATAGAACCAACAGCCGAACCTAAGGGATATATGGTCTATATTGCTGAGAATGACGGTGGTTACGATATGGGGCACTATACAGAGAATGAGTATTATGTGGCTCGATTGGAGAAAGACAAAGTATATCGCTTCAAAGTGGCTGCTGTTAATGATGGCGGAGAGAGCTTTGCATCTGAAGTGGTTGCTGCCGGAATGCCATCTGATAGAAAGAATAATGTTACTGTACTGATAGTAAATGCCTTTGATAGAGTAGGAGCCCCTAAGTGGATGCAGAGCAAAGACTCCACAATAGCCGGATTCTTTCCCGATTATGACCACGGAGTACCATACATTAAAGATGCCTCATATCTTGGCAAAATGTATGAGTATCGCCGCAGTGTACCTTGGACAGACGACGATGCCCCCGGCTTTGGAGCTTGCTACAACAACGAGGCCGGCAATATAATAGCCGGAAATACTTTTGATTACGCATACGACCACGGTCTTGCCTTTATGCGTAGCGGCTATGGCTTTATCTCTTGTACACGCAGTGCAATAGAAGAAGATAAGATAGATATGAGCCTTTATCCGATATGCGATATAATTATGGGCAAGCAGGTACAGAGTAATAATGGCTCTCTAACCGAAGTGATTAAGTATGAGGCATATACACCTAAGATGAGAGAGGCTATAGCCAAATATTGTGCAGAGGGAAGAGCCTTGCTTCTCTCCGGTGCATACGTTGCAACAGATTTAGTAGATAGCTATAAAGTGGATGAGAGCGGAGCAAAGTTTGCTGCCGATGTACTCAAAATCAAATGGATGACTCACTCGGCCGCAAAAGATGGAAGAGTCAGCGCAGTTATGAACGACTTTGGCTTTAATGGCAACTTTGAGTTTTATAGCACACTCAACGATAAAAAATATCTCTGTGAGGCTCCTGATGCCTTTGTACCTGCAGGGGATGATTCCTATACAATCTTCCGCTACCCTCAGACAAGTATCTCTGCAGCAGTAGCTTACCCTGGCAAGGATTACAAAGCTGTAATATTCGGATTTCCGATAGAGACCTTAAAGGAGCAGAGCCAGATAGATACTCTGATAGCTCAGGTACTCAATTTCTTTACCCAACCGCAATAGGAGAGGTTATGGTTTAAGCCGTCACTCTGAACGGAGTGAAAAATCTTTAACACTCCCCCTCCTTTCGGTAGTGCTAATACACAGGAAGTTCGCTTCGTTTGTTTTGGCTTGCAACTTCGCCGACAGCACCAGCTCCCATCCTTGACTATGTGCGTTGGCTTTTCTGCCGCTTTAGCGGCCGGCCACGCAGTGGCCGTAATCCCCTTGAGGGGTGCAGGGGTGTTAAAGAGTTGCTTGCTCGGCATAAACCGA
>CADBUS010000197.1 GCA_902797895.1 uncultured Bacteroidia bacterium
GACAGCCGGCGGCTCGGTTTATCCGGCCTCTAAAGAGACGGTAGAAAAGAGGTTGCACTATATTCATCAGGAGGGGCAGCAGGTATTCAAGCACGCAGTTGTAGGAATGGCGGATGTCTCTGAGCAGATGATGAAAAAGCATAGCCTTACCGCTGAGAATGTAGCATACCTGATTCCTCATCAGGCAAATTTGAGGATAATAGATGCGACTGCCCATAGGATGGGTATTAGCAAAGATAAGGTACTTATAGATATAGAGAAGTTCGGAAACACAGCCGGTACCTCTATTCCATTGGCTTTGTGGGATTTTAAGGATAAGTTCAAAAAGGGAGACAACCTTATTCTTTCCGCCTTTGGTGCCGGATTTACGTGGGGTAGCATCTTCTATAAGTGGGCAATCTAACAAATTAGGTCCTATAGTTCAACGGATAGAACGGAAGTTTCCTAAACTTCAAATCTGGGTTCGATTCCCGGTGGGACTACTTATAAGTGAACAGAATTTAACAAGTTTTGTTCACTTTTTTTATAAAATCGGCCTTGCAGGTGTCTAAAAGTGTACTTTATTGGAGGGCCTCGACTAATTATTTACTTTTAGCATACTCTACGCAGTATTTTCTGGCCGCCTTCAACTCATCGCTTGCCGCAGGGTTATTATCAATGTTTACCAAAGGGCAGTATTTACAAATAAGATATTTTTCTACTTTATCTATGTGTTCTTTGCCCAGGGTAATCCAATTCACTAATAATGATTGCCGCATCCATTTCTTGATAACTTCCGTGTCCTCCAGGCTAAACTTATAGTTACGAGTGGATTTCCCATAGAGAGAACCCTTTGGCGGCATAAACCCCAAGATAGCACCCATACTACGGAAAAATGTTGCTGCACTCTTGTGGTTTAATTCCTGTTCTAATAAACGCTTTTTCAACGACTTGGACGCTTTCCCGATGTAAATTATACCATCTTCCCGTACTTTACCGAATTTTTGAGGAAGAGGAACACCTTTACGAAGTTTAATGCAGTAAAGGCCAGGTACATTTGGAACAGAATAGTCTCTTAGGGTATTGACAGCAACGAAATTGCCATAGATTAATGCCATTTCAACATTCTTAGCTTCGATAGGTGCCAAAGTCGAAGGAATGGGAGCCGATGCTACTTTGCTTGTTACTATTGAGCGAGGAGTGCGAGAAACTGGCGATGCCAATGATGTATCATCGTCAATAACTTTGATAATGCCGATTCTGATGAGGCCCTCAAGGTCTGATACTTGGCAATCATGAATGCCAAACTTACTGCCGTAAAAGCCAAGTTTTCTCATCGCTCCGCGAATTTTCTTCTGATCATCTCGGTTAGCGTCTACGCGCATACGAATAAGTTTTTTGAGGATCTCAATCTCTTTTTTTGTATACTCTGTTTTAGTTTTATTAACATTTCGTTCCATAACTTTACAGCTTTATCTTTTGTAAAGTTAAGCAATTCCACCAAATCTATCTATCTTTGAATGTACTATGCCTTGAACACTACTTTTTAAAATCCTTTGACATCTTTTAACAAATTTCGTTTGGCGGTCTCGAAAGGACCGCCTATATTTGCCGTTGGCTTTTGTAAGCATTTGATTATTAAATAATTAAACAATTTAATATTATAGTTATGAAAAAAAAGCATATTATTGATCAAGAAATTGAATTCACCGTTTTTTCTCATGCGATGATTACTCTTCCTATGAAAGTGGAGGAGTACAATCCAGACGATCCAGCCGAGGTGATCTATTCTATGGCGATGGATTATATTACCGAAGGCAGAGCCGAACAAGGAAGGAAAGAATTGGAGTCTGCATATCGCCTGGGTAGTTGGCGTGCCGGCAACACTCTTGCATACGGATTGGCTGCCGGATGGTTTGGCGAACGGGATTACCCCGCGCATTTAGTCATTTTAAGGAATTTGGTGGAGCAGGGCAGTTTGGAAGCGATGCCCAATCTCGCTTTCGCCTATGAGAATGGGTTGGGAGTTAAGAAGAGTCTCCGCTGGGCTATCTATTGGTATGAAAAGGCTGTAAGGAGAGGGTGTGTGAGTGCCATGGCTAATCTAGCAGACATCTACCTTTTTAGAGAAGGGAAGTACAATAACGTTGAAAGAGGAGTCCTTCTGGCTCTGATGGGAGCTGATCTGGGCGGAGAGACCGCCATGAATATACTGGGCCTTTGCTATGAATATGGATTAGGCGTACCTTGGTGCGAAGAGAAGGCCTTCGAGTGGATTTTCAAGGCAGTAGAGAATGGAGGTGGACCTTGCGCAAAGCATAATCTTGCTCGGTATTATAGGAAGGGAATCGGCACCGAGGTTGATAAAGCAAAGGCCGATGAGTGGGAGCGGATTGCTGTAGAAGATGGATGGAAAAAGCACACAATATCAGAGTAATATGATTCAAGACTATCAAACCAATATGATATATTTGGCACAGGGCCTCAATCACTACGCACCGTTCTGCCGGAATCTGCTTGAAGCCTTGCGCAAGGAGCAAATTCATACCAAATTTCTACCCCATACATCATCCCACAAGCATATCTGGGTGCGAGACTATATGCCGATTCAGTTGGAAAAAGACCTTTTTCTGAAGTATCAATACGCTCCGGATTATCTCAAAGGATATCCTGCATATATGCCGGACTACCACAGGATTTGTGAGGATATAGGTTTGAAGTGCATCACCACGGATATCGTTCTTGACGGTGGAAATGTCATCAAATGCGGTGGCAAGGTTATTATGACCGACAAGATTTTCAAGGAGAATCCCGGGTATAAAAGGAAAGATTTGATAGAGGCGTTGGAGAATCTATTACAGGCCGAACTTATCATCATTCCTTGGGACAAGTACGAGATGTATGGTCATGCCGATGGGATGGTCCGCTATATCGATGGTAATCGCGTGCTACTAAACAACTATATCAACTTTGATCCGAGCCTGCGGAAAAAGTTGTTGGATATCTTAAAACTCCATTTTGAAGTGGAGGAACTCAATTATAAGACGGTGTGTTCCAGCAAGTTTTCTTGGGTGTCCATTAACTATCTTCAGATAAAAAATAGTATCTTTGTACCATGGTTGCCGATTTTGGAGAATAAGGAGGCGGAATCACAGTTTAACGATCTGTTCCAGGGCTACAAGATATGGCTGATAGAAGGAGTTGAAGATGTGGCCCGTGAGGGCGGCGCCCTGAACTGTATAAGTTGGAATATACTCGGCGATATATAAGAGAAACACCCAAAAATAAAAATATGATTAACGAACAGTACATTGTCAATCACGGGCTCAAAGAGTGCCTGTATGCCTTCTGCGGAGCAGGAAACGGCTCTATTGATACCAAGGAGCGTACTCTCGAAACAGAGTTTTATCATCTTGCTCAGAAGATGCTCTATGGTGGTTTTCTACAAGTTGGAGATGACTATGAGATTTATATCCGAACGGTAGAGTTCTACTATCACGAGGAGAAAGAGTCTGATAATCAGATTCAAGACCCTATCGTCTATCACCGCAACGGGAGATTTCCTGGCAGGAATCTGCCACCATTTCCGATAATGTCCCTTCATGCTCATTGGTCAGGCTATGATATAACATTTGAAGATTCAAGAGGTCGATATCGTGCTTCAGCACTTATTCGGGAATTTGCAGTCTTTGACCGTCATGCAGGAGAACATGGTAGTTGGGTCTATTGGTGCACCGGAAAAGACTATGGCGATGGCTGCTACAAAACAATGTCTGAACCAAAGTTTGATGATCGCTCTACATACCTGCAATTCTTTTTGAACGGATTTAGCATTGATGGGACAGCCAATCGAGTTATCTGGAAAGACTTAAAGTCCCCAGTGTATGGCAAACCAGAAACCAAGACTCGCCGTAATGTCTTTAAAAACAACGATAAAGAGAAGAAGGAGGCGTGCGATCGTCTTTGGGCTTTCCGTCGAAATGACCTTTTAAATTCCCAATACTATAGCAGGGCTGATATTTAGTTCAAGTGCCATTTTTCTGGCCTGTTTAAGAGTGGGCTCCCTTTTGCCTGAAAGAATTTCGCTTATTTTAGATTGGTTCATACCCAGCTTCTTAGCAAGAGCACATTGCGAAAGTCCTAACTCAAACATTCTTAGTTTAAGAATGTCAATCAAAGAGGGAGCCTCTATTTTGTAGTGTTCCTCTTCATACTCCTCAACAAGTTCAGATAAAAGATAGAGCTCAACACTATCTTTATTCTCTTGCGGCGTGGAGTTATCTACTCTTTTAAGCAACTCTTCGATACGTTGCATAGCAAGCCTATACTGCCGTTCATTTTCTATCTTTGCCATATTCAGATGCTCTCAATATTTTTAATACTATCGTACTCTGTATGAGTTCCTATAAATCTGATATACACCATTTTAGTTTTATATAGCACAATAGCTACAAGTCTAAATACATTTCCCTTAATGTTAAAAACTATCCTATCATTACCCACATAATCGGCACTATTAAAACTCTTCTTGACTTGTGAAAAATTCTCCCACTCGGCTCTTTTGGTTTTTGTGTACCATTCTTGTAAAGCTGTTTTGGCCGTACTGTGCTCTGTGTAGTAGGAAATTATCTTTTTCTTGGCTATAACTCTCATCCTTTAACCTCCGCAAAGTTATAGATATTATTCATTTTTACAAAAATATATCTAAAATTTAGATAATAGGCTTTTAGAGAGTATAGATTATTCCCCTAATCCTTTTTTGAAACCCTCTGAAAATGAGGCAGCGTGGGTTATGAATTCAATTATAAGCCAGGCGACAAGCAGAAAAATTATCATATAGATAATCTGTTTGCGGTTCTCTTTCAAAAATTTAAGAATCTTATCCATATATCTATTTTTAAGTGATTTAACTTTCTTACGATAGTGCTAACAAAAATATATCTGCTTTTTGGAGGGCAGATGCAAAAGGGTAAATTTTTTTCTATACTTTTGAAAGTTTTGACAATTACAGGATTGTACCAAAGTACGATTTAGATAAAATACCGCATAACTGTATGGAAGTTAAGAATATAGCTATTTTTGGCCGCCGCAATTCAGGAAAGAGCTCTCTAATGAATTTGCTCTGCGGACAGCAGATTTCTATTGTTGCCCCCGTTGCCGGCACAACAACCGATCCGGTACGTAAAAGAGTTGAGTTAGAGGGTGTTGGCCCTTGCAACTTTATAGATACCGCTGGATTTGATGATGAGGGGGAGCTTGGGGCTATGCGTGTGAGTAAAAGTCAAAAGATTGCCTCAGAGATAGATATGGCTATACTGCTCTTTACAGGCAATCTGTTTGGCGATTATGAAAAGAGGCTGATGGAACTTTTCAAGAGATATAGCTTGCCTGTGCTTCTTATTCACAATCAGGAAGATATAATTTCTCTCGGGAATGAGCTGAAAAGCGCCATTAAGGCGGAGTATGGCATAGAGGCAATTCCTTTCTCCTGCTCAATAATAGATGCAGATTTGCTGCAGAGTCGGGTAGATGCTCTTTTAGGGCTTATTTCCAATAAGTTGCAGGATTGTATCAAGGAGGAAAATAACCATCGCGATGGAATTCTTGCTTCTCTTATTAAGGAAAATGAGAGGGTGCTTTTTGTCTGTCCCATTGATAGTGAGGCTCCTGCAGGGCGTTTGATTCTGCCGCAGGTTATGGGGCTTAGAGATGCTTTGGACAATTTTGGCATAGCAACCGTTGCGCAACCCTCTCAACTCCCATCCATTTTTCCAAAAGCCGCTGAGATGCAGCCTGCTACAGTTTCTCTAACTTCTATCATCGCAACGGAACGCCTCAATCCTCTCGGTTTCAATCTTGTAATAACAGACAGTCAGGCCTTTGGCGAGGTTGCTGAATATATGCCGGCAAATCTTCCGCTTGGCAGCTTCAGTATTCTGCTTGCAAGGCAGAAAGGGGCTTTCTCCGATTATATGGAGGGAGTTAAAGAGATTGATAATCTGAAAGATGGAGACAAAGTACTTATATTGGAGTCTTGTTCTCACAAGCCTACTTGTGAAGACATCGGGAGGGTTAAAATACCAAAAATGCTCTCCGCCTATACCAAAAAGAGGCTTGAGTTTGTCTTTATCAGCGGTTTAGATGAGATTCCGAAATCCAATTATGCCCTCGCAATTCAATGCGGTGGTTGTGTTGCTACTCATAAACAGTTGATTAACAGACTCACAGGGCTTATTGAAAGAGGTCTGTCGGTAACCAACTACGGCATTGCAATAGCATATATTAAGGGATTGTTCAAGAATAGAAACTTCCAACTCTTTTTAGAGAAGCTCCCACCTGTTAAGAAATAGCTGCAAAAAGGCCATTAAATAGCTTAACAACCGCATTTTTTTGCTCTTTTTTTGTATTTTTGCCCCTCTCCTGCAGTTTGTTTTGCGTGGGGGTTAGTTTGTACTATTTTATATTATAAACAATATGGCAGAAGTTAAAAGAGTTTACCGCTTTGGCGGTGTTAATGCCGATGGTGACGGCTCTATGAGAAATCTCCTTGGTGGAAAGGGGGCAAATTTAGCTGAGATGTGCAAGATAGGTATCCCTGTTCCTGCCGGTTTCACTATCACCACAGATACTTGCAATGAGTATTATGATTTAGGATGTAAATTCCCAGAAGGTCTTGAGGCTGAGGTAAATGCAGCGCTAAGGTCCACAGAGGAGATTATGGGACGCAAGTTTGGAGACCCAAAGAATCCTCTATTGGTATCTTGCCGCAGCGGTGCAAGAAGCTCTATGCCCGGTATGATGGAGACCGTTCTAAATATAGGACTTTGTTCAGAGACAATTCCAGGTCTTATTGAGGCCACAAAGAATCCTCGTTTTGTATATGATGCCTACCGTCGTCTGATTATGATGTATTCAGATGTAGTTATGGAGAAGGCAGAAGGTATTGAGCCTGAGGATGGTAACGGAATACGCGTGCAGCTCGACAGAATGCTTGCAAAGGTAAAGAAAGATAAGGGCTACAATTCAGATACAGATCTTACAGAGGAGGATTTGAAGACTCTTTGCGAGGATTTTAAGGTTAGAGTAAAGCAGGAGCTTGGCAAGCCATTCCCAGACAATGCTATGGATCAGCTTTGGGGCGGAATTGCAGCTGTATTCAAATCTTGGAATGGCCGTAGAGCTATCTCTTACAGAAGAATAGAGGGTATTCCTGATAATTGGGGTACTGCTGTTTCTGTGCAGAGTATGGTATTTGGAAATATGGGTGAGAATTCTGCTACAGGTGTAGCTTTCTCCAGAAACCCGGCAACCGGAGAGAACAAGTTTTATGGCGAGTGGCTGATAAACGCTCAGGGAGAGGATGTTGTGGCAGGTATCCGCACTCCTAACCCTCTTAATGATGCCACAAAGAATGAGCATAACCAGCACCTTCTCTCTTTGGAAAAGGCTATGCCTGAGGTATATGCACAGCTCGATAAGATTCAGAAAAACCTTGAGCTCCACTTTAAGGATATGCAGGATTTGGAGTTTACTATTCAAGATGGCAAGCTCTGGATGCTCCAGTGCCGCGTTGGTAAGAGAACAGGTCTTGCAGCCTTGAATATGGCTATGGATATGCTCGCAGAGGGGCTGATAGATGAGAAGACTGCCGTTATGAGAGTGGCTCCTAAGCAGTTGGATGAGATACTTCACCCAATATTGGATGCTTCTCAGGAGAAGAAATTTACCCCTGTGGCACAAGGTCTTCCGGCCGGCCCTGGAGGTTCAGTAGGTAAAATTGTCTTTACTCCGGAGGCAGCTGTGGAGGCCGCTCAGAGAAAAGAGAAAGTTATCCTTGTAAGAGAAGAGACTAATCCTGAGGATGTTGAGGGAATGAGGGCTGCAGATGGTTTGCTCACCGCAAGAGGCGGTATGACCTCTCACGCAGCACTCGTTGCAAGAGGTTGGGGCAAGTGCTGTATTGTAGGTTGCGATGCAGTGCATATCAATATGCTTACAAAGACTATGACCATCGGCGACAAAGCATACAAAGAGGGCGATATATTCTCCCTTAATGGAAGCCGCGGACTTGTTTATGATCAGGCTGTTCCAACAGTAAATGCTTCCGAGAACAAGAGCTTTGTAGAGTATATGAAGATTGTGGACAAGTACAGGGTTCTTGGAGTTAGAACAAACGCAGATAATCCGGATGATGCTCAAATGGCAATCAATTTTGGTGCAGAGGGAATAGGTCTGTTCCGTATAGAGCATATGTTCTATGGCAAAAATTCAGAGGAGCCGCTTGCCAAGTTGAGAAAGATGATACTTTCCAATACAGAGGCAGAGAGAAAGATGGCTTTGGATGAACTTGAGCCGTATGTAGTTGCATCTGTAAAGGCCACCCTAAAGGTTATGGATGGCAAACCTGTAACATTCAGGCTTTTGGATCCACCATTGCACGAGTTTGTGCCTCAGTCTGAGGAGAAGAGAAAAGAGCTTGCTTCAGAGTTGAATATCTCTATCAAGGATGTATTGGAGAGAGGAGAGGCTCTGCACGAGGTAAACCCAATGATGGGCCATCGCGGAGTAAGATTAGGTATCTCATATCCTGAGATCTCTTATATGCAGTTCAGGGCCATTTTTGAGGCAACAGCACAGCTTATCAAAGAGGGATTCCATCCACAGCCAGAGATAATGATACCTGTAACTATCTCATACAAAGAGCTTGATGACCAAAAGGGAATATGCGATGCAGCTTACAATGAGGTATTCAAGAAGACAGGCATTGAGATTAAATATCTCTTTGGAACTATGATAGAGATTCCACGTGCAGCCATTATGTCTGACAGAATGGCTAAGACCGCACAGTTCTTCTCATTTGGAACCAACGACCTTACTCAGATGACCTTCGGCTTCTCAAGAGACGACGTGGGAACATTTATGGGTGAGTATATCAACAGAAAGATATTGGCCAACGATCCGTTCCAATCGCTTGATATAAACTCTGTTGGAAAACTTGTTGAGATGGGTGTAAGCGGCGGCCGCACAACAAATCCAAGTTTGAAATGCGGAGTTTGCGGTGAGCACGGCGGAGATCCGGATTCGGTAGAGTTCTTCCACTCATTGGGAATGAACTATGTATCCTGCTCTCCATTCCGCGTTCCAATCGCACGCCTTGCAGCCGCCCAGGCAGCCATCAAGAGCTATAAATAACAGAAGCTCGAATTACTAAAAAAGGGTGCCAAAATGTTTGTTTTGGCACCCTTTTTTTGTCATTCTTCCACGCCCTTCTGCCCTTCTCCACCAAGTCAGGCCGTAAATTTATCCTGCCCAACTACAAAATTTTGATAATCTTAAGATTGTACTTATAAAAAGAAGATTTTCCAAATATCAAGTAGTTTTTCAAAAATTGTCAATCAAGAAATATCCCGTACCTTTACACAAGTTTAGAGTTACTATTTAATCAATGGAAGCCGTTAAAAAATTTATATCAAATCTCGCAGAGCGTTTTAGGAAAGAAAACGACCTGTCGGATATTACTTGGGCTATGTGTCAGGCTTCTACAAATTTTAAGAAAACTTTTATCTCATTCTTTTTTCCTGAGTTGAAAAATGAAAGCCTCTTAGATATTGTTGATATTCAACGAGAGATTGCTGAAAATGATAGCAGGCCTGATTTTATTTTTGAATGTGATGGAAAAAAATACCTGATAGAAAACAAGATATGGGATAATAATCATCATTTTGAGCAATATAATAAAACATATAGCATACCAGCAAAACAGTTAGGATATATCACTGCTTATCCTATGCACAAAGATGGTTTTAATGTATATACTTGGAGAGATATGTTCAAGTATCTGAAAGATAACTTACCTTTGGAAGAGGCTGCTTTATGGAATGGTTACTTAGATTATATTCAACAAGTTTGCAACATTTTTTATACAGAAAAGCCTATGAATTTAGATGGGATGTTTTCTTTATTCACATTTTTTAATTCCTTAGACAAGATTTTTGAGATTTCAGAAAAAGATTATCATTCAACGCTTTATCCTGGCTTTCAGAGAGGTGGAAATGATAAATCTTCGCCTCATACTGGAGCGATGGGCAAATATTTTGAAGTTGAAATTAAGGCTTACTCTACTGAAAAGATAAGAGGTTGGATGGGAGTTTATTTCAAATATGAGCATCCGGAAATTTGTCTCTGTTTTTATTCGAGTAAGGATTGGGGCAAACCTGTGTATGACTATTTTACTAAAAATAAAGAACTTGTAGGCGGAGATTTTTACAATGGGCCGTATGAAGAGGATGGAGCAATATGGTTTAGCTTTAGCAAGGCTGATGAGTTTAATAAACTACAAGATGTTGATAAGCAGATAGAACTTTTAGGAGCTTTCTTCAGGGAGATAATAGATATTGTTTGCAAGAAAATATCTCGGTAAGTTCTGCTTTTACGGCTCATTAAGAAACTTATTATCAGATTCTTGGGATTGTATAATATAAACCGCTTCTGCAGGAGAAATAACTCTTTCAAATTGAGGAAAGTGTTTTTTATTTCCTGTAATAAGATAAGCATCAGAACGA
>CADBUS010000198.1 GCA_902797895.1 uncultured Bacteroidia bacterium
GGTTTTGCAACCGGCTTGGCAGCTGGTTTTGCAACCGGTTTTGCGGCTGGCTTTGCAACCGGCTTTGCAGGAGCCTTTTTAGCAGCAGCTACCGCTTTACCGGCAGATACTACCTTCTTTGTTGCGCTTACCTTTGCAGGAGCAGGCTTCTTTGTTGAAACTGCTTTTTTTACTGCTGTAGCTTTCTTTGCCACAGTGGCTTTCTTTACCGCAACAGCTTTCTTAACAGCAGTCACCTTTTTAGCTACGCCCTTATTCTGAGCAGCAACCTTCTTGGCTACAGATTTCTTTACTGCTGCAACTTTTTTGGCCACACTCTTTTTCACAGCTGTAACCTTCTTTGCAACAGCCTTTTTAACGGCAGCTACCTTTTTAGATACGCTCTTTTGGGCAAGAGCTCTCTTAACTGCCGGTTTCTTGGCAAGAGCCTTCTTTACAGAGCCCTTCTTTATTGCCACCTTCTTTGCAGCAGCTTTCTTTGCTACAAGATTCTTGGATGCAATATTAGCCTTTTTTACAGTAGCTTTTTTAGCCGCAGTCTTTTTCGCAACCGCTTTTTTTGCAATAACCTTTTGTGCAGCAGCTTTTTTAACTACCGTTTTCTTTGCAGCAGCTCTCTTAACCACAGGTTTTTTAGCCACCGACTTTTTTTGAATTTTAGTTGCCATAACTCAATGTTTTTATATCTAACTCTTGTTTATCAGAATATTAAGTGTTGTACCATCTTCCCACTCAACCCTATGAGCCGCCTTTTCAAACTCCCCATAGGCAGAGGTATTTGCAGAGAGGAGCGTGAGATTGGTTGCAAGTGTCTGATTACAAACATATCCAATATAGTTCTCTCCCTCTTTTGGAGCCAAAGAATCCACAATCTCCTCTTTGGCCTCAACAGTCAAATCAATCCTGTCTGTAACATCCAACCCTATCTCTTTTCTCAAATTCTGTATTCTGTTTACAAGCTCCCTTGCCACACCTTCTCTCTTAAGCTGCTGAGAAATAGTTACATCCAACGCCACAGTAAGAGCACCTTCGGAGGCCACAAGCCAACCCGGCATATCCTCAGATGTTATCTCATAATCGCCCTTTTGGAGCATCACATCGCCGCTTGCAAGAGATAAAACATACTCCTCGCTCCTCTCAATTTGAGAGATATCCTTTTGGGTAAAGTTAGCAAATGCTGCAGAAATCTCCTTCATCTGCTTGCCATATTTTTTACCCAATGTTTTGAAGATAGGCTTTATCTTCTTGGTAATCAGCCCCTCTGTATCTGTAATAAACTCTATCTCCTTTACATTTACCTCGCTCAAGAGAATATCCTGTACTTTCTCAAGATGGTCCTTAACTCGCTCATCTATAACAGGTATCATAATTTTTGCGAGTGGCTGGCGCACCTTTATGTTTACCTTGCGCCTTAATGCAAGCACCATAGATGTACTCTTTTGAGCAAGGCTCATTCTCTCCTCCAACTCCCTGTCTATTAACGAGCTGTCTGCCTCAGGCATCATAACAAGATGTACGGTGCTCTCCCCTCTTAGCCTTGATACGGAGTTCAAATCTCTATAGAGCCTATCCATATAGAAAGGAGCTATAGGAGCTGCCAAAATGGCAACATTCTCCAAACAGGTGTAGAGTGTCTGATAGGCAGCGAGTTTCTCTCTATCCATCTTTCCACCCCAGAACCTCTTGCGATTAAGCCTTACATACCAGTTGCTCAAATGGTCGCAAACAAAATCCTGAATAAGTCTTCCGGCAGTAGTAGCGTCGTAATCCTCATAGCAACCACGCACATTCTTAATTAGCGAGTTTAGGTATGAGATTATCCAACGATCTATCTCAGGACGCTCTGCCACAGGAATTTGCGGCGCACTATTATCAAACTTATCCACATTGCCGTAGAGAGCAAAGAAGGAATATGTATTGTAGAGCGTTCCAAAAAACTTTCTCCTAACCTCATCTACACCGGCCTCGTCAAATTTAAGATTATCCCAAGGCTGTGCATTTGTAAGCATATACCACCTCAGCGCATCAGCACCATATTTGTCTATCTGCTCAAACGGATCTACCGCATTGCCGAGCCTCTTGCTCATCTTCTCCCCCTTCTTGTCAAGCACCAATCCATTAGAAACCACATTCTTAAAGGCAGGAGTACCACTTACCATTGTATGTATTGCGTGGAGAGTATAGAACCATCCGCGTGTTTGATCCACTCCCTCGGCTATAAAATCAGCTGTCTGGCCAAACTCCTCTTTATCCTTGTTTACCAACCACTCTTGAGCGTATGGCATAGCACCGCTATCAAACCAAACATCAATCAAATCACTCTCGCGATAGAGAGGCTTTCCACCCTCTCCAACAAGCACAATCTGATCTATATAAGGCTTGTGAACATCTATCTTGCCGAAGTTCTCATCTGAATAGTCGCCCGGAATAAATCCCCTATCCTTCAAAGGATTAGAGGCCATAACGCCGCTCTTTACAGAGAGCTCTATCTCATCATACAGCTCGGCCACGGAGCCTATGCACTTTTGCTGCAACTTATCCTCGCTTCTCCATATAGGAAGCGGAGTACCCCAATATCTGCTCCTTGAGAGATTCCAATCCTGCAAATTCTCCAACCACTTTCCAAAACGACCGCTACCGGTACTCTCAGGCTTCCAATTTATCTGCTTATTTAGCTCTATCATCTTCTCTCTCACCGCAGTAGCTTTAATAAACCAACTGTCGAGAGGATAATATAAAACAGGCTTATCTGTTCTCCAACAGTGCGGATAAGAGTGTACGTGCTTCTCCACTTTGAAAGCCTTGCCCTGCTGCTTCATCTTAACGCAGATATCCACATCCAATGTTTCAGCATCGGCAGGCAAAGTTTCATCGTATGCATTCTTAACATAGCGGCCGGCAAACTCCCTGTACTGTTCTGAAACTCTTGTCTTTACAAACTCCTCGTCCAGCTCCTCTATGCGGTAAAATTTACCGCTCCTGTCCACCATCGGGCGCCAAAGCCCCTCCTTGTCCTTGAGGGTAAAAGGAGCAATGTTGTTCTGCTTGCCCACCCTGTCATCGTCTGCACCAAAGGTTGGGGCAATATGCACAATACCGGTACCATCTTCGGTAGAGACAAAGTCTCCAACCACCACACGCATAGTATTCTGCTCCGGAGCTATCCAAGGCAGAAGCTGCTCATAATCAACACCGTTCAGCTCAGAGCCCTTAATAACCCCATCCAAAACCTTGTAAGGAACAAGTTTGTCGCCAGCTTTGTAATCAGATAACGCAATATCTGCCGCCTTAGGATTGAAATTGCTTGAAACAAGCTCTTTAGCCAAGATATATACCGCCGGAGCTCCTGTGTAAGGATTGAAAGAAAGCACTCTAACATACTCTATATTAGGCCCTACGCAGAGAGCAACATTAGACGGGAGGGTCCAAGGAGTGGTTGTCCAAGCTAAAAAGAAGAGTTCTCCCTGCTCTAACTCCGAGTTCTGCTCCAGCTTGCCAAAAGCCTTATTTACAAGCTCTTGCTCATTGCCAAATTTGAACAGCACCGCACTTTTAGAATCCTTCTTGATAGTAAACTGCACCGTTGCAGTAGTATCTTTCACATCGCGATAGCAGCCCGGCTGATTCAATTCGTGCGAACTAAGCCCCGTTCCCGCAGCCGGCGAGTATGGCTGAATGGTATATCCCTTATAGAGCAACCCCTTGTTATACAAATCTTTAAGCAGATACCACAGAGTCTCTATGTATCTGTTGTCGTATGTGATATAAGGGTTTTCCATATCCACCCAATAGCCAATCTGCTCCGTAAGAGCCACCCACTCGGCAGTATATTTCATCACCTCTTTCTTGCAGGCACTATTGTACTCATCTACACTAACCTTTTTGCCAATATCCTCCTTGGTTATGCCGAGCATCTTCTCCACCCCAAGCTCCACAGGAAGCCCGTGGGTATCCCAACCTGCCTTGCGCCTAACCATATATCCTGTTTGAGTTTTGTATCTGCAATAAGCATCCTTGATAGCCCTTGCCATAACGTGGTGAATACCAGGCTTTCCGTTGGCAGACGGAGGCCCCTCAAAAAATATAAACTCAGGCGAGCCATCCCTCTCTTTCAAAACCCTCTTAAAGCACTCTTCCCTCCTCCATTGCTCAAGGAGTTCTCTGCTAAGCTCAACCAAATCAAACTTTTTGTACTCTACAAAACCCATATCTTTCTAATTTTTGAACGCCAAATTTACTATAAAAAAAATGAAATTCGGCCTTGCAGCCCCCAAAAGTGCAATTTAATGCGCTCTCCGTCACTCCAAGCGTGCGCTAAATCAGAATTTATGAAAGAAAACATCATTTCTGCGAGTAAGAATTGCAAAAATAGAGGAAGGTTCGATTCTGCAAGCGGCACTTGCAGAATTAAAAGAAGAATGGAAAGACTTTCTGTGTACTCCTCTCAAAAATGTACTCCTCCCAAAAAATCGTACAGAGTTTAAGTTTACAAAACACTTAACTTTGTCATATAAAAACACACGACACAGCGAGACAGCAGAAGGTAAATGCAGCGGGAAAAACTAATCTGCAGGGCGTAATTCTACCACCAAGCCCACAGCTGCTGCTAAGCGATAAAGTGTAGATACAGAGGGGATTGTCAGACCACGCTCCAAACGAGAAATATATCCCTTATCAGCCCCTATTTTTTCAGCCAACTCTTGTTGAGTTAAGCCGGCCCTCTTTCTGGCATCCAACAAGATTTGAGCATTATACTCTTCCCAGGCTTTATCTTCCGCAGCTTTGCGGCTTGCAGAGCCTTTGGGGCCAAACTCACGCTCTAATTCAGCACTCACATCATAAACTTGCATTTTCTTTTTCATATTTGTATTCCTCCTTTAATCTCAGAGCCTTATCAATCTCCTTATTCCTTAAATTCACAGCATTATTTTACTCTCCAATATCCTGTTTTATTGCTGCCAATTCGCTCTATAATATCGGCTTTACGAAGAGCTGCAATGTGCTTACGAACCATTCTGCTGCTAATGCCTAAAGTATGACCTAAAGCCTCTGCCGTAGCATTCGGATTCTCTTTTAGTTTTAGATAAACAGCCAATACGGCTTTTGATAACTCCAGATATTGAGCCCCTTTTTTATTAGGAACTTTATTAGGAATGTTATTAGGAACTTTATAGGGAGCGCTCAATTCATTAAGTGCTGAATCTGAGAAATTGGGCTGTACTTGCCATTCCTTTGTTGGATTTATATGCAGGTAGCGGTTGCGCAGATCCCATTGTTCTCCAAGTAGTAGGTTTTGAAAGAAGCGTTCCAAATAGAGCGGCGAGTAATCTATGCCCTTAATTGCATTTTTATAATTGGCACGCACAAGTGCATTGCGGAAATACCAAGAATGTTCGGCAAACATCTCATTATTAACCTTAAAGCCTATACTGTCAAGGTAGAGTATGGTAAATACGGCAGTAGTGCGCGTGTTGCCCTCGCTAAAAGGATGTATCTGCCATAGGCCGGAAACAAATTGTGTTATATGTGCGATAAGCTCTTTTTGCTCAAAGGCTTGATAACTGAAATTGCGCTCCTTAGCTATATCGTAATCAATAGCTCTGTGCAAATCTTCCCAATTAAGATAGCTGACACTATCGCCATCCAACACCCACTCTCTCTTTTTAATGTTATATGTGCGCATTTTACCAGCATCTTGAAATACCCCATCAAATATTCGCCTATGCAACCATATATAACCTTTGGTACTAAAGTCAAATGATTTAGAAGAGAGTATTTTGGTTATGTTTGCCGACACCTTATCTGCTTCTTGCTTTTCAGCATCATTGGGTTCGTGCTCTTTTTTTGACTCATAATAGGTTCTAATGAGCTTGCGCACATCTTCAATGTCAATCTCTCCCTCAATGTGTCTGCGAGCAGTCTTTTTCAGATAGTCTGATGTTTTAAGACCATCAACAGCCTGCAACCCAATAGCAGTCCGCCAGATATAGGCTTTCCCCCTTTTATCCGGCTCTTTCAGACGAATATATTCGTCAAAGTGCAACATCTGCGGTTTTATGCTATTTCTATCATCCGTCATAATCTCTACAAAGATAGTTGCTTTTGTTAATATTTTCAACTTGGCAGCCCCCTCTGTCACTCTGAGCGCAGCGAAGAGTCTACTGGCACAAAGTTTAAGAGCAGGGGGCCACTATTATAATCTCCTCATTCAAAGCAGCAGAGATTTTACAAATTGTAGCAATGGTAAGATTATGAGTTCCGGACAGCCATCTGCTTACCTCTGTTTCTGTTTTGCCCATCAAACGAGCAAATTCCTTTTGAGTCATTCCTTTCTCATCCAAAATAGCATACACACGGTTGGCTATCGCCACACACATATCCATTTGCTTTTTCATTACAGGAGAGATACCCCCTCTTACCTGATCCATTATTTTATTTGTTCTCATAAGCCGTCATAATTTATATTATCATCTATTGAAAAAGAAAGTTCGCCAAGTAATTTACTGCCAATAACTACAATCATTTTATTTTTCTCACGATAGCGTAGTTCTATATCAATTTTTTGGAGTGTTTTAACACACCTATGTAAAACCTCATCTTCTTGATAAGTGGATGTAGATTTTAATCCCCCACCACCCAGTATAAGAATTTTGGCCTGAATATTAAGAAGATATAAACGAAGTGATGTTGTTTCAAGATGAGAAGGCAGAGCCATTACTCTATCACGCTTAGAGCCCTCATAGCGAAAGTGTCTATCATCTGCTCCATCTCGTTTTATAATATCAAGACGATACACCAGTTGCTTAATGTCATTCGGATATTTATCTTTATATTCCAGAAGAAATTTCTCAAACTCAGAATATTCTTCTCCCTCAAAATGAGGTGAATACAGACTTACCTTTTCATTACCTTCCAACAACTCTATAAACAAATTTCTCTCCATTTCAATAAGTTTTAGGTGACACAAAAATAAACATAAAAGTTGATTCGCCAAAATTTGAGCAGACTTACTTTCTTCTCAAATTTCTGCACTCATACAAAACTAATATTACTACCTGCAATAATTAGAGGCTTGCAGCAAATTCCATATTACTTTTTGATAATTACAGGATTATACCACGCAAAAAATGCCTCCAAAGAGTAAAACTTACTTTTAAGTAAGCTGCCGTTAAATTAAAGTAGTGCCAACCTACACCAATTGGAGCAGACGATGGCATTAATGATAGCATTGTGAAGATTTGTTAGTACCTTTGGCGTTAGTAAAACTGCTATCTATGAGGAGTATTTTCATTGTGCTTGGTTGCACCATTCTTTTAGTGGTTTATGTGTGTTGGCGTTTATGGCGTATTGTGCCAATGGGGTGGCCGCTGAAACTGTCTGTAGTTGTGCTTTTTATATTGTGGATGGGAATGGCTTTTGCAAGCATAGGTTTTACAGAGCGGATGCCTATGGGGGTTGCCACGCTCTTTTGTAAAATTGGTCCTCTGTGGCTTATAGCTTTTCTCTACTTGTTTATAACATTCTTGTTGGCCGATATAGCCACGCTTTGCCGCATTTTGCCAAAGGGCTATCTCAATAGTAATGCAGTTGGTTTGCTTACCATTGTAGGGATTGTTGCAATACTAATGATAGCAGGGCATATTCACTACAACCATAAGTACCGTAAAGAGCTTACTATCACTACAAATAAGCCTTTAGAGAGGCCGTTGAAAATTCTTCTTGCAAGCGACCTCCATTTAGGCTATACAATAGGGAGGCAGGAGCTTGCTAAATGGATAGAACAGATTATTGCAGAAGAGCCGGATTTAGTGCTGCTATGTGGCGATATTATAGACCGCAGCCTGCGTCCTCTGATTGCTGGGGGCTATGACGAGGAGTTTCGCCGGCTGAAAATGCCACTCTATGCTGTGCCCGGCAATCACGAATATTTTGACAATTTTGAAGCAGCTCGTAGTTTTTTAGAGGGAGCCGGTATCAGATTACTCCGCGATGAATCTCTCTTTTACAAAGATATTTGCATAATTGGGCGAAACGACAAAAGTTCTCACAAAGGCAAATCCAAACGCAAATCGGTGGCAGAGTTGGCCGGCAACACAAATGGCGCTTTCACCATTCTATTAGATCATCAGCCTTATAGCTTAGAAGCAGCTGAGCAAGCCGGCATAGATTTTCAGTTCAGCGGCCATACACATCGTGGACAAGTATGGCCCATCTCGTGGGTTACGGATGCTATGTATGAAAAATCGTGGGGGCATCTTGTGCGTGGCTCAACACATTACTACATAACCTCCGGCCTTGGTATCTGGGGCCCAAAAATCCGTCTTGGCAGCCGCTCCGAATATCTTATTCTCCACATCAAGCCCTCAGAGTAAAGAAGTTAGATTAGACAATTCAGGGATTTTACTTATCGCGCACGATGCAAAACCATTACAAAAATCGCGAAATAGTTACTTGTCTCTATTGTTTTTAATAACAGAAAACTTTATTTCTCTTTTGGCACGCATCATAGATAATCTTACTACATTTGTGGTGTTAAAAAATCAGAAAATAGAAACAAGATGGTTTTAAGTGCTATACCTACCTCATCTATTGTGGATTATGTAATTATGGGAATTGCTTTGGGCGCTCTATTGTGGGGAGCGTGGAAAGGACTTGTTGCCCAAATCTTTTCTATTTTAGGAATGATTTTAGCCTGTATAGGAGCCTATTATTTTACGCCGGCCGTTGCGCAGTGGGCCTCCGGATTGATTGGAGATAGCATCTCATTCACAGCAGTAAAGATAATATGTTTTGTACTTATATTTGTGATAATAAGCATATTGTGCCAACTTTTGACAAGAGTGGTGGAAAAGACAGTTAAGATAACAATGCTCGGTTGGCTGAACAGATTGCTTGGTGCAGTTTTCTGCTTTATAAAAATTTTATTGCTACTCGCGATAGTTGCAACAATACTAAATCAAGCCGGAGATACCTTACAACTACCAGATATTAAACAACTTAACCAAAGCAAAGCATATAGCGCACTGCTTAATTTTGCAGAGAAATTTATGCCGTTTGTGAAAGAACTATTCAGCTCCATAAAGGGAGCCGAATAAGGAGTGCCCTCCAAAAATTGCCCTTATAGATTCTTCGCTAACGCTCAGAATGACAAGAGCGCGAACTATCAACAAAATCTCTCGTCGTCACGTTGAACCTATCTACAAGGCTTTACTGCCCCGTTTTTTAGGCTGATTTTAAGATTGTACCTCGTGTACAACTCTAAAATAATCAAAACTTTACAATCTACTCGGATAAATTTACCCAAAGGCTTGCAAAAGGGCCTTTAGCACTCCATTTTTTCTTAATCAAAACCAAAGTTCAGAGAAAAAGCAGCATTAAAAAATGAAAGAGAAGAAAGAGAAGAAAGAGAAGAAGGAGAGATAATTTGAGATAATTTGAAAATGAAAAAATATCAGATAAAAAAAAGAATAGAGAATAGCAGAGAGAATAAGGCAAGGCAGAGTATGGAGGAGGAGCTCGCAAAATGGGCAGAGGGATTTATCTATTCGTTCAAGCAATGGTATAAATGGCTCTACATACTCTTAATCATTCTTGGAAGCGTAATATGCCTTACTGCAATATATCTAACTGTATAACAAGGCAGTGTAATACTAAAGGAAGCTGGGCGCCCACGCCCGTGAGTGGGAGGGACCCATCAGATACAAGTTCTTGCTGGCAAGGACGAA
>CADBUS010000199.1 GCA_902797895.1 uncultured Bacteroidia bacterium
CACTCTGAACAAACTGTCACTCTCAACAAACTGTCACTCTGAACGGAGTGAAGAGTCTTTTGAATGTATAGACTTATATGTGTAAATAGCGGATAGATTCTTCGCTGCGCTCAGAATGACAATTATCTTTTATTCAGATAATCATCTATGGCTTTTGCAGCTTTACGCCCCTCGCCCATTGCTAATATAACGGTGGCGGCCCCTGTAACCACATCACCACCGGCAAAAACACCTGCTTTGGAGGTGGCACATACGGCATCTGTCTGTAGTCTTCCCTTTTTATCTGTGGCAATTCCCGGGGTTGTATCTGCTATAAGAGAGTTTATCATTGTGCCAAGCGACACAATAACAGCATCTGTAGGTATCTCAAACTCAGAGCCTGGCACTGCCACCGGACGACGGCGACCACCTTCATCCGGCTCTCCAAGCTCCATCTTTACGCACTTAATAGCCTTCACCCACCCCTGCTCGTTGCCAATTATCTCCACAGGATTGGTGAGCATACAGAAGTTAACTCCCTCTTCTTTAGCGTGATGCACCTCCTCTACTCTGGCCGGCATCTCCTTTTCGCTCCTGCGATAAACCACAGTTACCTCTGCCCCGAGTCTGAGAGCTGTTCTTGCAGCATCCATTGCCACATTACCTCCACCTACCACGCACACTCTCTTTGCTCTAAATATAGGGGTATCTGAACTCTCCTCAAAGGCCTGCATAAGATTGTTTCTTGTAAGGTACTCATTTGCAGAGAATACGCCATTAAGATTCTCTCCTGCTATATTCAAGAACATTGGCAATCCCGCTCCTGTTCCCACAAATACCGCCTTAAACCCCTCTTTATCCATAAGCTCATCTATCGTTACGCTACGCCCCACAAATACATTTGTCTCTATCTTTATTCCCATTTGGAGCAAATCTCCAATCTCCTGTTCCACAACCTTTTTCTTAGGCAAGCGGAACTCAGGTATGCCGTATGTAAGCACTCCTCCGGGCCTATGCAGGCTCTCAAAAATAGTTACGCTGTAGCCAAGTTTTGCCAAATCAGATGCGCAGGCAAGCCCTGCCGGCCCGCTACCTATAACCGCCACCTTAATGCCATTGCTGTTTTTAGGCGTTGCACCGCTCTCCACAGAGTCCGCTTTTCTCTTTTTTCCCTCGCGATGAGTATCTGCCACAAATCTCTCCAACTTGCCTATAGATACGCTCTGCCCCTTTATGCCGAGTATGCAAGAGCCCTCACACTGAGTCTCTTGCGGACATACACGGCCGCAAACCGCAGGCAACGAGCTATCTTTGGAAATCACATTGTATGCTCCCTCAAAGTTGCCTGCATAAACCTCTGCTATAAAGCCGGGGATATCTATTCCAACAGGGCAGGCGGCCACGCATCTCGGATTTTTGCAACCTAAGCAACGCGATGCCTCTAATAGAGCCTCCTCTGCATTATAGCCATAGCACACCTCCTCAAAATTTGTTGCTCTTACTTTGGGTTCTTGTTCCCTAACTGGAACTCTATCTATTTTGTTTGCCATATCGTCTTAATTTGATGGTAATAGTATAACTATTTATATTTGAGCTATTTGCGCACAAGGAAATCTAACCCTGCCTTGGTATTGGCCGCCTGCTCTTGAGGCTTGTATAGTGCCTGACGGCGCATTGCCTCATCAAAATCCACATCGTAGCCGTTAAACTCCGGCCCATCTACACAGGCAAATTTGGTCTGCCCGGCAACGCTCACCCTGCAAGCTCCGCACATTCCTGTACCATCTACCATTAAAGTATTCAGGCTCACAATCATAGGCAGATTGTGCTTTTTGGCGCATAGCACCGCAAATTTCATCATTACCATAGGGCCTATCGCCACGCTTGTATCGTAATGTTTGCCCTCCGCTATAAGACGGTCTATTACTGTGGTAACAACCCCTTTCTCTCCTTTGGAGCCATCATCTGTACAGATGTAAAGATTATCGCAAACCTTACTCATCTCTTCCTCCATAATTATAAGCTCTTTGCTACGTGCCCCTATTATAACATCTACCTTGGCACCCATAGAGTGGAGATATTTTGCCTGCGGATATACCGGTGCAGCTCCAACTCCCCCTGCCACAAAGAGATAGCTCATATCTTTAAGTTGCTGCGGAGTTAGCTCCATAAAATCGGATGGTCTGCCGAGCGGCCCTGCCACATCTGTAAAGCTGTCGCCCTCTTTGAGATTGCATATTTTGTAAGAAGAGAGTCCTGCCACTTGTATAACTATCTGCACGCTCCCCTTTTGAGCATCCATATCGCAGATGGTTAGTGGAATACGCTCCCCCTTCTCTGAGGTCCTAACAATCAGAAATTGCCCTGGTTTGCCGCTTTGAGCAATCCTTGGAGCATAGACATCCATAGAGTAAATCAGCGGAGTAAGCTGCTGCTTCTTCAATATCTTATACATTGTTGTAACATTAAATCTTTTCAATCACTCTGAACACTCCCGTCACTCTGAGTTAAACGAAGAGTCTTTGAATGAATCTCCTAATAGATTCTTCGCTGCGCTCAGAATGACAAACAACATTCATCACTCTGTCTAAAATGCTTAAATGCTGGTACAAAAATAAGAAAAATATAAGAACGAGGCCATTTCCAAATATATTTCTTAAATTTGGGTTTTGTATAAAGAGACTCCATTAAACAGAATTTTTATGGGAACATTTGGAAAAACATTTTTTGCAGCACTGCTTGGTACTTTGGCTGCCTTGATTATCAACTTTTTTCTCTTTTTTATAATTATTTTTGGGTTGGCGGCAGCGGCCGGCACTTCATCTTCCGGCACCACACCTATAGTTCCCAAGAACGCTATACTTAAGATAGATCTCAACAAGCCTGTTGCAGAGAGAACGCAAGACGGCCTATCTATGAGGCTGGATATTAACTCATTGATAAATGGTATGCCGGAGGCGAGCTTAGGTATATACGATGCGGTAAGGGCGATAGAGAAGGCTGCAGAGGATAATTCTGTCGAGATGATTATGATCAATTGCACAGGTAACTTTGCAAGCGGTATGGCGGCAATGGAGGAGCTTAGGGCAGCACTCGGCCGTTTTCACGATAGCGGCAAGCCTATTGTGGCATACGGAGTAAATTTCTCACAAGCAGATTATTACATCAGTAGTATAGCAGACAAAATTTATGTTCATACAGATGGTATGGCTATGATGACCGGTATAGGTGCCAATATGATGTTCTATAAAGATTTGTTAGACAAGGCCGGAGTTGAGTTCCAACTTATACGCCACGGAAAGTTCAAAGCAGCTGCAGAGCAGTATATTAAGAGCGATATTAGCCCAGAGAACCGCCAGCAGAATATGGAGATGATGAACTCTATATGGAACACTTGGGGTGCAGCAATATGCAAAAGCAGGGGAATTGATTTTGAGGGGCTTAACAAAGCCATAGATGAACTGCAGATTGGAGATGCCACCTCTTTGCTGAAGTATAATCTTGTAGATGACATCTATACAACAGAGCAACTGAACAAAAAACTATGCGAATTAACAGGAGTTGAAGATGCAGAAAATCTAAAATATATCACCCTTGCCAACTATGCCAAAACTACCGCCCTGCCTATGGGTTCCAAGGGTGCAAAGAAAATTGCTGTTCTTTATGCCGAAGGGGAGATAGCCAGGGATAATGCCGGAATAGCTGCAACCAAGATTGTTAAGGAGATTAATAAAATCAAGAATAACAAGAGTATAGATGCCGTAGTATTCAGAGTGAACTCCCCTGGCGGAGATGCTCAGGCAGCAGAACTTATAAGAGAGGCGTTACAGGAGCTAAGAAAGAGCAAGCCTATTGTATGCAGCTATGGAGATTATGCAACCAGTGGCGGCTATTGGATTACAGCAGAGTCAGAAAGAATATTCTCCAACAACACAACCCTCACAGGTTCCATAGGAGTATTCTCGCTTGCAATGAATTATGGCGAGGGGCTTAAGAAACACCTCAAGATAAACAACGCAGAGCTTGCAACTCACAAACACTCTACAATGGGAGGCGCATTAAGGCGTTTGGATAATACAGAGGTAGCTTATACTCAGAAATTTATAGAACACATTTATACCAAGTTCACAAATCTTGTGGCAGATGGTAGAAAGATGAGTGTGGCCAATGTAGATTCAATAGCGCAGGGAAGGGTTTGGACCGGCGAGCAGGGAATGACCATAGGTCTTGTAGATGAGATTGGAGGAATAAAAGAGGCTATAGAGTATGCTGCACAACTTGCAGGAGCCTCACCAAAGAAAGATGGCTCTGCACTTGATTATAAAGTAGTTGAGTATCCAAGAGTGAAGAGTTCTTATGAGAGTTTGCTTGAATCTCTTAACGGAACAACAGAAGATGAGACAGTTGCACTTGCAAAGCAGATTCTCAGCGAGATAAAAGAGCTTCAGCAGGGGAGCGCGAATGGCAAAGTAAAGGTCTATGCCAGAATGCCTTACACCTTCCGTTTCAGTTATTAGTGAAGGGACAGTTCTGAACGAAGCCCACTGTCATTCTGAGCGCCCACTGTCATTCTGAGCGCCCACTGTCATTCTGAGCGTTAGCGAAGAATCTAAAGGGGGGGCCAAAAAGTGTTTTGGCACCCCCTTTTTCTATCCCACAAACCCACACGTTAACATTTATTTAGCTGAAAAACAGCTAAATAAATAACATCTTTAAACCCCCAGCCGCTAATGCGGCAGCCCCCTATAGGGGGCATACGGTGCTTACAGCACCGGCCACTAAAGTGGCGGAAAAGC
>CADBUS010000200.1 GCA_902797895.1 uncultured Bacteroidia bacterium
GAATTAAAAACTTTTTCATAATATTTTCTCTAATATTTTTTCTACAAAAGGAGAAACGAAAACACTTTCGCTTTATGTCTGCCATTTGTTGGATGGCACACAAATATAATAATTTTTTGAAATAGACTGCGTATAACGCAAGAATTGTATTACACTTACAATAAGCCGGTAAGCAAATGAGGGGCTTATCTGTAATCCCAAATGATGAGAGGATTATTTTATCAGTCTGGTAAGGAACTCCTTACTGCTCTCCCCTTTCTTCATCTTATGTACCTTGCCAGCCTGATAATCGGCTATGCCCTGCGCTATTTTTGCATCAAGAGTGGATTTATCTATCAGAATATCTTGTTCAGAAATAGGCACAAGACGATAACTGCCGTAAGATCTTGATGTTATTACGACATCATTGGAACGGGCCAAATCAAAATATTTCCGCTGATTGGCCCTAAACTCTCTGCTGCTTACTACAACCATAATCTATGCTTTTACTCCGCAAATATAATCTTTTTTTAATCGTGTACCAAATTGGTACACGATTGTGGGAACGAAAAGGGGGAGCAGAATTGAGTGGCTACCTCCTTTATGCTTTCAGAAGACTCTTCGCTGCACCCAAAGTGACGGAGAAAATTTGTGCAACAAAACTACCTGATAATCAATAATATACTAAAAGTGCCTGCAGTAAAAACTCTGCAGGCACTTTTAATAACTTGCTGATATACAGCACTTAGCGTTGCACGGAAAGCCGCACTTCACTTCTGCTTCTTAGTGTGGCAAACACGAGCAGTGCCACTGCCACCCTGCTACAAATCCTTCATTGTTAGGATATTGTCTTTGTTGGCTTTAGCTGTGGTGCCTTTATCAAAGCGCACAACAATATCATCTATAGCTACGTATGCAGGGGTATTCATACCATACGCCCCCATATCTGTGCTCTCTATATCTATTGAGAGTGAGTGTATTCTGCCCAGAGTTGCAAGGGTTACAGGCTTCCAACCCTGCAAAATTCCCAAGTAGTAGCCAGACTTTTTCTCAAAGTTTGCAAGGTATTCTTCAACCTTACCGGTTATTACTCCCTTTGCATCGTAGCCGGTAAAGATCACTTTCACATGGCCGCCGCTCTCCTCGCACATAGGAACACCACTGCCAAGGTCTGTGGTCATCTGAGCATAAGCATACGAGGTAACACAAATGTAAAGACCCTCAATAACCCTTGTTGTGGTATCTGAATCTGTAAAGTTTATTAAAGGAGAATATACCCAACCATCAGGATCCGAGTAACCAAATGATACCAAACAGTTTGGAGAGTTCATATAGCCGGGGCGACCCAAACTATTCTCAAAACGTACTGCCATCTGATACTTATACCAATCGGTAGAAGGAATTCCGGTCAAATCAACATCGGCAAATTTTGAAACAGCTGTTCCACCTGAATAAAATTGGTCATCTATTGGTTTTGAGCCCAAACCTGTAGCCTCGTCCAACCAGTAATAGCCTTTGCCGTAGAGGTTATCTCCATATACATCGGCTGCAACCATTGCGGCAGGCATATTATCAAAGCCGGCTACTTCATAGGTATAGATAAAGTCCGGCTCATCCTTACAAGAAAAAAGAGAGGCCATAAGGGCCACTAAAGCGGTGATTTTTAATGAATTGGTTAGTCTTTTCATAATTATATCTTTTTTATATTTTCAATTAAAGCCAATGTTAAGGCCAATGTTAAAACTAAAATTAAACTAAAACTAAAGCCAAAGCTATGACCAAAATTTTAGGATGCAAATTTAGAAATCTGCGGAAAATTTCCATTAAAAAGATGCAAAGAGTTGCACAAATGATGCACTGCCCTGCACAAATACCTAAATGTTGGTATTGAAGTTATGATACAGATATGATAATTTTGCCCCGTAATTCCCCTATCTGCTATTATGGGCAAACTATCAGAGCTTAAAACAGGGCAAAAGGGCGTGGTTGTAAAGGTACTCGGCCACGGAGGTTTCCGCAAGAGGATTGTGGAGATGGGCTTTATACGTGGCAAAGTGGTGGAGGCTGTTCATCAGGCTCCGCTGCAGGACCCTGTGGAGTATCTGATTATGGGATATCACGTTTCGCTGCGCCGTAGCGAGGCTGCCCAAATTGAGATAATCTCCATAGAGGAGGCGCAACACCTTGCAAGAGAGCACGCTCCAAAGAGCGGCAACTTTGTTCCAACATTCCCGGGTTGTGCAGGGTGTGGTAAAAATTGTATCTATCGCGATGAGTATGGCAAGATAGAGAAAGCCCCTCAAAGCACTAAGCAGAGAGAAGAAGATGAGCTTGAAAGGGGAGCCTCAGAAAAGAGCAAGGAGATAACGGTGGCGCTTGTAGGCAACCCTAACTGTGGGAAAACCAGCCTTTTCAACAAGGCGAGCGGCAGCCACCACCGAGTTGGCAACTACAGTGGAGTTACGGTTGAGGCAATAAAGGGAAAGATGTACTATAAGGGCTACCGTATCAATCTGATAGACCTCCCGGGCACCTACTCCATATCGGCCTACAGCCCCGAGGAGAAATATGTACGCAGCACTATCATTGGCAACAAGCCCGATATTATACTCAATGTTATAGATGCCTCCAATTTAGAGAGAAACCTCTTCCTCACCACCCAGCTTATTGATATGAATCTCAGGATGGTGATTGCCCTAAATATGTACGACGAGCTGGAGGAGCGCGGAGATTCGTTGGATTACAAGGAGTTGGAGCGGCTGCTCGGTATCCCTGTAATCCCCACCGTATCAATTCGCAACAGAGGATTCAAGGAACTTTTTGATACTATAATAGATGTGTATGAGGAGAAGGGGGCTGTGATGGAGATTCTGAAACACATACACATAAACCACGGCTCTGCTTTGGAGAGGAGCATTGAGAGAGTCAGGGAGGAGATTCACAAAAGCCCGAATGCCTTGGATGAGTTTACTCCGCGATACATTGCTATACGCATCTTACAGAAAGACAGTGAGATAGAGAAGGTATTAGACAACTTCTCCAATAAAGATGAGATATTAAAGGTTAGGGATAGGGAGATTGAGGCTATTGAGAAGGAGCTGCACGACTCTCCTGAGAATGCCATTATGGATGCCAAGTATGGCTTTATAGATGGTGCTTTAAGGGAGACCTTCCGCGCCGGAGTAAAAAAGCCGGGCAAAACAACAACAGAAAAGATAGACAACATTGTTACCCACAAATGGTGGGGCTTCCCTATCTTTCTGGCCGCCCTGTACATAACATTCCAGGCCACTTTTACACTCGGGCAATACCCTATGGACTGGATAGATGCAGGAATTGATTATCTTGGAGAGCTTATAACAAGCTCAATGAAAGATGGTTGGCTTAAAAGTATGCTCTACGATGGAATAATAAGAGGTGTTGGAAGCGTGCTTGTTTTTCTGCCCAACATATTGATACTCTTTTTCTTTATCTCGCTGATGGAATCTACCGGCTATATGGCTCGTGCTGCCTTTATAATGGATAAGGTTATGCACAAGGTGGGGTTGCACGGCCGCTCCTTTATACCCCTGTTTATGGGGTTTGGCTGCAATGTGCCGGCCGTTATGGCTACAAGAACCATAGAGAACAAAAATGCAAGAATGATAACAATACTTATCAATCCGCTAATCTCCTGCAATGCCAGATTGCCTATCTATCTGCTGCTTACAGGGTTGTTCTTCCCAAAGAGCGCGGCATTGGTAATATTCTCAATATATATAGGGGGAGTTCTGCTGGCTGCCCTTATGGCCAAAATCTTTAGCAAAACCCTCTTTGACAAAGATGAAACTCCATTTGTGATGGAGCTGCCGCCATATAGAATACCTACAATAAAATCTCTGCTCAGAGATACTTGGGACAAAGGCAAGCAGTATCTGCACAAAATAGCCACAGTAATACTTATCGGCTCACTAATTATCTGGGCTCTAACCTATTTCCCTAATAACGGAGATTTGGAGAGTTCTTTTTTGGCAGCCATAGGAAAGTTTGTTGAGCCAATTATGAGGCCGATAGGCTTTGATTGGAAGGTAACATCCGCCCTGCTTAGCGGAACAGCGGCCAAGGAGATAGTGGTAAGCACTTTGGAGATGCTTGGTGCCACAACCGCCCTCACGCCGGCAATAGCCCTGGCTCTTATGGCCTTTACGCTAATCTATTTCCCTTGCGTAGCCACAATAGGAGCCATAAAGAACGAGGCCGGAAGCTGGAAGTGGGCACTCTTTACCGTTTGTTATACCATAGTCTTGGCCTGGGTTGTGGCATTTTTGATAGCATTGGTTGCTGCTTTTTGAGCATTTTTTGAATAAAAATTTGCAAGA
>CADBUS010000201.1 GCA_902797895.1 uncultured Bacteroidia bacterium
CAAAACCAAGCAGTTAAAGCACAATGTAAAGTTTATCTTTGAGGGAGAAGAAGAGATAGGCAGCCCATCGCTGCCTGCTTGGGTTAAAAAGAATAAGAAACTGCTTGCCAACGATGTAATTTTGGTTTCAGACACCACAATGATTTCTGAAAAGGTGCCATCCATAAACTGCGGAATGAGGGGCCTCGCTTACTTGGAGGTTACTGTTACAGGACCTAATAAAGACTTGCATTCAGGACATTACGGCGGAGCAGTTGCCAATCCAATTACTGTTCTTTGCGAAATGATTGCCACACTTATAGACAAGAATGGCAAGGTTACAGTAAAGGGATTTTATGACGATGTGGTAAACCTCTCCAAGGCAGACCGCGCCCTCCTGGCTAAGGCTCCTTTTAATTTGAATGAGTATAAGAAGTTCTTGGATATCAAAGAGGTAAGAGGAGAGAAGGGTTATACTACATTGGAGAGAACCGGAATACGCCCTTGCCTTGATGTTTGCGGAATATGGGGCGGCTACACCGGAGAGGGAGCCAAAACCGTTCTACCATCTACAGCCCACGCAAAAATCTCTATGAGATTGGTGCCTAATCAAGATAGTGCAAAGATTACCAAGCTCTTTGCAGAGCACTTCAAGGCTATTGCTCCACCATATGTTAAGGTAAAAGTAGAGCCAAAAGAGGGCGGAAACGGCTTCTTGATTCCAATACAATCCAAAGCATATCAAGCTGCATCAAAGGCAATTAAAGAGGTTTATGGAATTGAGCCTGTGCCAAGCCGCGGCGGCGGAAGTATTGCAGTACTTGCAGATATGCAGAAGATTCTTGGCACAGATCCGCTGCTTATGGGCTTTGGCTTGGAGCGAGATACCATCCACTCCCCTAACGAGAGCTACCTACTCAAACAGTTCTTTGGTGGAATGGAGTCTATCGCCCTCTTCTACAAGTATTACTAAAAATATTACTAAGGAGTAGCTATTTATCATAGCACCATCCACTTACCTCCTTTGTCGGGGCCGTATCTTATGATAAGGCCCTCGGCTTTGAGTCTGGTCAAATGCTTCTCTACGGCCTTGGGAGTGATACCTATAACCTCAGCAACTCTCCTTGCAGAATAGTACGGATTCTCCCTTAGAATCATCAGAATTTTCTCCCTACTTTTTACCCTTTTCTTACTACGATTAAAGGGGAACTCCCCTTTTTGCAATAACATTCCCCAAGGCACAGTAGGTTCTTCTATCTCCTCAGAATCAGCCATAGATTTTAGGAATATCTCTATCTCCCAAGAGAGAGATTTTATCATTTGCTCTACCATAAATTCCATAAAATGAGAGATATTTCCACTTTCGCGAGTTGCAACAAGGGCATTGATGTAATTCCCTTTATCCTCTTTAAGAACTTTTGTTGGGATTAAACCATACTCAAATTGAATATAATTCATTAACAGGCGTGCCATACGCCCATTCCCATCTGCCCAAGGATGAATGGTAACCAAACGATAGTGAACCTCAAAACTAAGTAGATAAAGCTCTGCTATTGATAGGTTTAGCCTTCTCTGCACATTGAGCCATTTGCAAAACTTATCTAACTCCGCAGGGATTTTCTGATAGTTCAGATAAGATTTACCTCCAACTCCGGCAGTAACATTCAATAACCTTAAATCTCCGGCAGCAGAGGAAAATTCTCCAAGAGCGGTCTTGTAAGTTGAGCCGGTATTTTGCATCACAAGATGAGATAACTTTTTTAAAAGCTCCACCGTTATATCAGCGTGTTGCTTAGCAAGTTGCAAGCTCTCCTCGTATGCACGTTTAAGATCCAAATTCATCATCTGCTCAATGATGCTCTTTCCGTTTACAGAGATACCATCATCAAAAAGAATCTGGTTTTCAAGCTCAGAGATAGTAGAGCCTTCCAAGGCGGTAGAGTGAGTGATAATTGAGTAGAGATAGAACTTATCATAGTCTATCTGTGCATCAATACCCAACTGCCTATATCGCTCAATAAGAGCTAACAACTGCTCAACCTTTGCCATAACATTCACAATTACCGCGCAAAGGTACACTTTTCTCCCTACTTTCTACCCTTTTCTTACTACTTTTTAGAGTTTTCTCCCTACTTTAAACTCAACACCCCAACATTGCAGCAAGAGCTATTCCAAGAGTTGTGCAGAGCAAACTCATACTCTATTTTTGTAACTTTCATATTCTGTATTACGGCTCTTTGGGCAATTCATGTATTAAGATTTACGGCTCAAACATATTGAATTTACGGCTCATTCTTCCATAGAATGAGCCGCAAAACGTATCTTTTTGAGCCGCAACTGCATCATTCTAACAGTATTTGCATAAAGTGAGCTATAACATCACTTAAGTTTTTGCCGTACCTCCCACTATTAGAGGCAAGCAGTATTGTATCGCCTTTTAGATAGGTTTTCTTATTGATTTCAAGCATCATAGAGCGATAGCTTATGCCGCATTCAGGAGCTATTGAATTGCTATATGGAGTATTTATTCCCACCTTATAGCCGCTCTCTTCAAAATAGTTTACTGCAAACTCAATGGTCTGAATATCAGGCTTAGACCAATCTTCATTGAATCCTATGCAAATATCCACATCGCTCATCTTTGCAGGAAAAGAGTGGCAATCCAAAAGCAAAGCCGCAGAGCCTATTGTACCATTGCAACTGCTCTCCAAAGCCCTTTTCAACCGCTGCTGATGATTATGCCACAGCCCAAACAAACGCCCACGAGCCCAAGCGGGAATTTCTCGGCAAAAGCCCTTATACTCACGATAAAGAACCCCCTGCCCAATCTTCTCTAAAGGATCATTCCAAAGTCGCTCGGCATCTACAATAAAGCGAGAATATGGAAATCTGACACTCTTTATCCGTCTGTCGCACAGGCCGTGAAAGAGAAAATCTGTGTGCCAATCGGTTAGCTCCACTACCGCCTCATTTATAAAGGCTTTGTCTATTTTCCAGAAACTCAGTTGATTATTATACAAACCCTCAATAGAAGCGTGAGGCTCGTGCAAGATTATTTTATCGTATCTCATAAGTTATTGTTTTAGTCTTAAACTCACATCATCTTACCACCGTAGCATAACTCAAGCTCGGTTGGTGTACACTCAAGTACTCTTGATGCACTGCAAATATAATAGTTATAATGAAAATACTAACTTTGCTATAAACTTATGTGCTGTATAAAATGGGGATGAGGACACACTCAATTTCAGACCACCATATTTGCCGCCTCTTATAGTCCGAATGTCGGAGACCTTGTCGGTGAGCCAACGTACCATCGAACGCGATCTTTCTGTGCTAAAGAGAATGGGAGTTCTAATACGAGAAGGTAAAGATAATGATGGAGTGTGGGTAATCATGAAGAATGATGGCAACTGATATTATGAGACACTGTCCTAATATTCGGCCCTCGATGATTCTACTTTTTTCCCAACAGCTTTTGTAGCCATGTTATTTCGGAAATTCTTTTGATTTCTGATTTTTGCCTTTCTATTTCTTTTTTAAGTTTTGTGTTATTGTTCTGTTGTTTTATTGCACTATTTGTTATAGCCTTCAGTTCTGAATTGGTTTTTTCTAAGTTGTTTTCCAATATTTTTATCTTGTGCGTAAGATTGAAATTGTTTTGTTTTTCTGCTTGAAGCTCTTTTTTTAGTTTAGATGTTTGAGCCGACAATGCAGATATTTGAGAAATCAATCGTTTAAGTTTTGTTATGATATACCGTTTAAAGGTATTAGTGCTTATATCATTTCTGTATTTTATTGCAGAAAGCAGGCTAGTATACATTTCATCAAAGTCCTGTAGATCAAACGCTTTTCTCGCCTTTTTATAATACTCATCCGCCCTACTAAACTCTATTTGTTCTGTTATCAATGTTTCCGGTGTTTCGTTTTCTGAAAACTCTAATGCTCTCTTGTTTACGATTATAGATCTCGGAGATATAGGAGTTGACATAGCGATTCCGTTAAATGAACGACACCTACTTAAAGCTACATAAGCTTGTCCGGAGGCAAAGCAATAACCTAAATTAAGGAAAACTTTATCAAAAGTAAGTCCTTGGCTTTTGTGAACTGTTATAGCCCAAGCTAATTTTATCGGATATTGTTTAAAAGAGCCTATTTTCTCAATATCTATCTGTTTTTCTGTCTCATTGTAAATGTACCTCACATTTTCCCAGATTTCTTGCCGAGCTCTAATTTTTTTCTCGCCAACAGCAATCGTAAAGCCGCTTTCGTCTATATCTATAATTTTCCCGATTGTTCCATTATAGTATAATTTATCTTGGTCGTTCCTTGTAAACATTACTTGGCTTCCAAGCTTTAATTCTAAAACTCTATCTACAGGCATTAATGTATTTG
>CADBUS010000202.1 GCA_902797895.1 uncultured Bacteroidia bacterium
CGACATATTAAAGCAAAGCCATTTGGAGCCTATCAATCTATGCCCAAACAATGAGATTGCAGAGCAGAGATATGGTTGCCAGGGCAAAGAGATTATGCTCTATGTTCTTGAGGCAGAAGAGAATGCAGAACTATATATTGGGTTTAAGAGGAGCCTTACCGCCACAGATATTTACAATCTCTGCCAAGAGGGCAAGATTATAGATGCTATGAATGACATAGCTCCACAGCAGGGAGAGATCTTCTACATCAGGCCCGGAGTTCCTTTCTGCTTAGGCAGGGGTGCCAAATATTTGAAAGTGGAGCAAAACTCTCCTGTTCTATTTGATATAGATGTTCTGGATGAACTTGTGGAGGCTTTGGATTTCATAGAGTTAGGCAAATACATACCGGAGTATGCCGCACCGGAAGAGTCTTTACTCAGAGTTGAAAGAATTGCAATATCCAAACCTCAAACTATATTTCCCGACCAAGGCGAGAGCTTTATGGTAGTAGTGGGGTTGCAAGGGAGAGTGGGTATTAAAACCTCCGATGTTTACGGAGTTAAGGAGAATAATGCAGAAAACTATCAAGAGGTTGGTAAAGAGGATATTGTGCTTATACCTCAGCAGATAAGCCAAGCAGAATTAATCCCTGTAGGGGGTGAGGCAGAGTTTTTAAGAGTATATGTAAATCTGCCGGAGGAGGAGCCTTTTGAACTTGAAAGCAATGAAGCAGGAGATGATGAAGATGATTGCAACTGCGGCGAGCACGGCCATCATCATCACGAACTTTAGAGTTCGTCCATAAGGCGGTCAATCTCACGGCGTTCCTTTTTGGTAGGACGGCCACTTCCGCGTTCTCTTTTTAGGAAGATTGTTTGAACAGGAGCAACAAGTTTATCCAATTCAGATTGCGGAGTAACATCTGTGGCATATTGCTCTACTAATTTGGCACCCTGGCGTTTATCTATAGGCTCTACAACAAGATAAGTGTAATGGATTGCTCCTTTGCGCACCTGAATAGTATCTCCCTTTTTAATATCTCTCGCACTCTTTGCTACCGCTCCATTCAGGCAAACCTTACCTGTGCGGCAAGCCTCTGCCGCCTCGGAGCGCGTTTTGAAAACCCTTATTGCCCAAAGATATTTATCTATTCGTACGCTATCCATAACGAATTCATTCTTATACGCCCTCTGTTTTAGACTCTTCACTTTGTTCAGAGTGAGGAGATGGGGCTTCTGAAGAAGGGGATTGGCCTTTTTCTGACTTTTGGGCAGGCGTTGCCTTAGTATTGCAGATATTCATTGCTCTATCCGCACCCAGAAATACAAAATCCTTGATTGCCTGGCAGGCACGCTTTAGGAGCGCAGGCATCTGTTTAAGATGCTCATCCTCAAAGCGGCCAAGTACATAGCCTATCTGCCCGCCGGTAGAAAAATCGGCCCCTATTCCCACTCTCAAGCGAGCAAAATCTGAACTGCCGAGTAGCTCGGTTATATTCTCAAGACCATTGTGGCCGCCACTGCTGCCCCTCTTCCTCATTCTTAGGGTATTGAACGGCAGAGCCAAATCGTCACACACCACAAGCAGATTCTCCGGAGCTATCTTTTCTGCTTGGAGCCAATAGTTTATCGCCCTACCACTCAGATTCATATAGGTAGATGGCTTGAGCAGAATAAGGGTATTGCCACGATATTTAAGCTCAGCAATAGCCCCTAACCTATCGGTAGAAAAAGAGATGCCGGACTCCCCTGCAAGAGAGTCCAGCACCATAAAACCTATATTGTGGCGGGTAAGTTCGTATTCTGCTCCGATATTGCCTAAACCGGCTATCAAGAATTTACCTGCCATAGCTATCCAAAAGAGAGGTTAGATTACTTCTTCTCCTCCTTTGCGGCAGCAGCCTCAGCCTCGGCGGCAGCTGCAACAGCGGCAGCAACCTGGCGAGTATATTTAATCTCGCACACCATCAGCTTCTTAGGAGAGGCAATTGTGCAACCCTCTACGCTAAGCTCGCCGGCATAGATAGATTTACCAACACCAAGAGTTGTAATATCTACCTCTATCTCATCAGGCAACTTATCCAAATTGCCGCGTACCTTAACCTTTCTGGTTCCAATTCTAAGACGACCACCCTGCTTAACACCCTCGGCATTACCAAAAATCTTAACAGGCACAGCTATCTCAACCGGCTTAGCCTCAGATATAGCAAGAAAATCTACGTGAATAGCATCGTCTGTAATTGGGTCATACTGAGCATCGTGAAGAATGCAAAGGTGCATCTTACCTTCTAACTCAATCTGAATGATATAGGATTTAGGAGTGTCTGTAACTCGCTTAATCTCCGAAAGAGGAATTGAGATATCCAAATGTTCTGTTTTGTTGCCGTAGATAATGCAAGGGATGTTTCCTGCTCTACGAATCTGCTTCAGCTCCTGCTTTGTACCAATCTTTCTTGGAACTGCTTTTAATGTAATTGTTTGCATAATAAATAATTTAAGTGTTACTCAGTCCGGCTTTTCCGGACCCCATTGCACCGAGCTTTAGCCTCAACGCAGATGCGTAAAGAGGCGTCTAAAGCGGTTAGCGGCCGCAAATATATAAAAAATGGCAAAAAAGTTGCAGTTTTTGTTGCAGTTTCCAAAAAAAGCCGTACCTTTGTTTAGAATTATTCTAATTTAGATTATTCAATTATTAAATAACAAACTAAAACTAATACTTATGGTTAAGAAATTTAGATGTACAGTGTGTGGATATATCCACGAGGGTAACGAGGCGCCTGAGAGATGCCCGCAGTGCAAAGCTCCAAGAGAGAAATTTGTTGAGGTTGTAGAGGATGAGAGCGGTAAGGGTTGGGCAGATGAGCACGTTATTGGAGTTGCCAAAGGTTGCGATCCTGAGGTTATGGAGGGGCTTAAAGCAAACTTTGCCGGCGAGTGCACAGAGGTTGGTATGTATTTGGCTATGAGCCGCCAGGCAGATCGCGAAGGCTATCCTGAAATTGCAGAGGCATTCAAGAGATATGCGTTTGAGGAGGCAGAGCACGCTGCCAAATTCTGTGAGCTTATAGGTGAGATGGTTTGGGATACCAAGACCAACCTTGAGAAGAGAATTGAGGCAGAGAGAGGCGCTTGCGAGGGTAAGAAGCATATTGCCACCAAGGCCAAGCAACTCAACTACGATGCCATCCACGACACCGTTCACGAGATGTGCAAAGATGAGGCCCGCCACGGCCAAGGCTTTGAGGGATTGTATAAGAGATATTTCAAGAAATAAATTTCTTAAAGTATCTTGAGCTATCACACAATGGGTTGACCAAAGCATTTGGTCAACCCATTTTTGCTACCGCACTTTACGCTTGCTACGGAGCACATTACTTTATCATACCGGTATCTCTGTTCCACTCGTATCTGGAGTAGTAACTCTCCAATTCTGTATCAGCCGGCTTATCGATGTAGCTACTAAGGCCGCTGAATTTGTTTACATCTATATATAGATCTATCATAAGGCCGGTTGTATATTTGGCAGTTACCGCCCTGTTCAAAGCTGTGCTAAAATTCTCTGCCTCAGGGGTTCCTGTGGCCAAATTTTGCACAAAGTCATTCAAATCGTAGAACCAATGTTTATTGTAGCGGAAATAGCGCTGTATCTTGGTCATATTCAAATCTGCAATATTATCGCGATAGTTATCAAACACCGCCTTGGCTGCAGAGGCCACGCTCTCAAGCTCAGAAGTTTTTACTGTTGAGATGGTTACGGAGCGATAAATACCGCTCTTTGCCGCATAATAGTCGTAAACATCTTTGGCCACCGCATTATAATCTCCTTTGAACATATCCTCCACCACAGTCTCGTATGGGAAGGAGTCTGTAAGTATCTCGGCAGCAGAGGAGATATAGTAGTCGCAATGGTTGCGCAACTCGTACGCTGTCTCAATACCTCCCATAAGGCAGGCATCCATAGCTATGAAACTAAAATGATTATCGCCAAGTGCCTCCTTCATATCAAATATAGACATCTCCACTCCGGCCTCCTCGCCAAATGATTTTACAAGGTGAGCGTATGGATCAACTCCTCCGGGAGGTGCAGGCCAAAGCTCTGCTGTTCTGCTGCTTAGAGAGGATGCCGTGGCCGTTGATTTAGGATTGGCACTGTAATAGCCCGGTGGCACCCAGCCCGTTCCGTGAGACCAAAGTACAAGGCCATACTCGCGTGCAGGAGCAACGCTCTTTGTAAATTTCAATATCTTGCTCAAAGAACTCTTGCTAACAGAGTTCATTACATTAAATGACATAAGGGTGTCTATCTGTGTAAGCCCTTTTTTATCTTTGTATATGTTGAGTATAAATGGCAAGGTATCTCTAACCGGATAGCCCGGATATACACTTGGACGCACACTGCTGCAATAGACTATCAGATAGCCATCTGTTGGCACATAGCCATTGGTTATTCTATTGATATTCTCAAAAGCATCTGCACAGAGATTG
Organism: uncultured Bacteroidia bacterium; assembly: GCA_902797895.1. GTDB lineage: Bacteria > Bacteroidota > Bacteroidia > Bacteroidales > UBA932 > Egerieousia. The sequence goes on from CADBUS010000202.1 coordinate 4,468, forward strand.
TTATTGGCGGCCAGATATATCAATACAGTTTTATCTTTCTCCTCAAATACAACCTCCTTGGGCTCTACCTTTGAGCAAGATATAATTGCCAGACAAAGAAGAGCCACAACTGAGAGCACCATCCTGAAGCTGAAAAAATCCTTTTTCATAACCATTTTGAAATAATCAATAATTTTCCGACAAAAACCGCCCCAAAATTAACGATTTCAAAGATATATTTCGCTATGATTACTATATTTGTGAAGCTTAAAACAGAAGAATTGATATGGATAAGAGTAAATTTTCCAAACCACTTGATGAAAATTTAGCAACATCTATCCGCAAGTACATAAATATGCAGATAGATAGGGCAGCTCTTAATGGAGCTGAAAGAATCTCTTGGGTTAGCAATAAAGCTATTGTTACACTCATAATGATTATTGCCGGAGGGCTATTTATTTTGATGTTGAGCTTTGCTTTAGGGTACTATCTGGGAGATATTTTTGGGAGTATGGCCTTGGGCTTTTTGTGCTCGGCCGGCAGTATTGCTCTTCTGAGTTTGGTTATCTTCTTATTTAGAAAGAAGCTCTTTGCCAATCAGATGGCCAAAATGTACTCAAAAATGCTACTGGGCAACTCAAAAATGTCTAATATGAAGGAATTGCATCTCAGGCAGCAGCTTATACAGAGCCAGATAGAGAGCAAAGAGAGCGATATTGCAGCCGAGTATCAACTTCTTAAAAATATGCTCAATCCTCTCAACTATATAGGCAAATTTGTCAATATGATTAAGGAGGCCTTCAGCAGCAATAGCAACAGCGGTAAGAGTGGTAAGAGCGATAAGAGCGATACGCCTAATAAAGAGGAGTCTTATAGCTCTGATTATCAAGAGAGCCGAGAGTTTTATTTTACTAAAGAGGAAAAAGAATAAAATAGAGATATGAACAGATTTAAGACAATGGCAATAGTTTCATTAGCCGCATTGGCCCTATCGGCCTGCACAGAAAAAGAGAAAGCAGAAAGTGTAGAAAAGTTTACCTACACAGTGGAGGAGTTTGCAGATTTGCAGATTTTGCGTTATCAGATTCCCGATTGGGACTCGCTCAGCTTTGAGAATAAGGCATTTTTGTACTATGTATCAGAGGCTGCTAAGTGTGGCAGAGATATAACATTCGATCAGTTTGGCAAGTATAATTTAAGGATTAGAAAGGCTATCGAGAAGATTATAGAGGAGTATAAGGGGGATAGAGAGAGTTCCGATTATAAGGAGTTCCTGGTATATGCAAAGAGGGTTTTCTTCTCCAATGGCATTTACCACCACTATGGAGAGGAGAAATTTTTGCCCGGCTGCAGCCAAGAGTACTTTAAGAGTTTGATGGAGAGCACCGGCCAAGGAGCTCTTTGTGAGGAGCTACTACCGGTAATCTTTGATCCGGCACTACTTCCTATGAGAAGATGCAACGATACTAAAATTGATTTGGTTGCAAATTCTGCTGTAAACTTCTACGAAGGGGGGCTTACTACCGAGGAGGTTAATAACTTCTACGATAAGATGGAAGATCCTGCAGACCCGCGCCCAATCTCATACGGGCTTAATAGTAAATTAGTTAAGAATGAAGATGGCACTATAGTTGAAAAGCCTTGGAGAGTGGGCGGTATCTACTCAAAATCTATCGAGAAGATTATAGAGAATTTACTAAAAGCTAAAGAGTATGCCGAGACAGAGGGGCAGAAAAATGGGATAGACTTGCTTGTAAAATACTATCAGACAGGCGATTTGAAAGTATGGGATGAGTATAATATCCAGTGGGTTGACGATGGAGCAAAGATTGTGGACTTTACCAACGGATTTATTGAGGATTATGACGATCCTCTTGGCAGAAAGGCCACTTGGGAGGGAATTGCAAACTTCAAAGATCTTGGAGCAAGCCGCAGAACAGAGGCCATAAGTGCTCAGGCACAGTGGTTTGAACAGAACTCTCCAGTGGATAACAGATTCAAAAAGGAGAGTGTTAAGGGTGTTAGTGCAAAGGTTATAAATGTAACTGCGCTCGGAGGCTCCTGCTACCCTGCAACCCCTATCGGGATTAATCTGCCAAATGCCAACTGGATTAGAAAAGAGTATGGCTCTAAATCTGTTACAATCAACAATATAACAGAAGCATACGACAAAGCGGCCGACGAATCTCCAAAGAGCGTGCTCACAGAGTTTGCTTGGGATGAGAATGAGATTGAGACTTGCAAGAAGTATGGAACCATTACAAGCAACCTCCATACCGATTTGCACGAGTGTCTCGGCCACGCATCCGGCCAGCTTCTGCCTAATGTATCAGGTGGAGCATTAAAGGAGTTCAGCTCTGCATTAGAGGAGGCACGTGCAGACCTCTTTGCTCTCTACTATCTTGCAGATAACAAGTTGGTGGAAATGGGATTGGTACCAGATGCCGATGCTTATAAAGCCGAGTATATGAGCTACATACGCAACGGCCTCTTTACCCAATTTACCAGAATAGAGCTTGGCAAAAAGAATACCGAGGCGCATATGCAAAATCGTAAACTTGTATCTGAATGGGTATTTGAGAAGGGGGCAAAGGATAATGTGATTGAGAAGAAGAGCAGAGATGGCAAAACCTACTTTGTAATAAATGATTTTGTTAAACTGCGCCATCTCTTTGGGGAGCTACTTGCTGAGATTCAGAGAATTAAATCTGAGGGAGACTATAAGGCCGGCAAGAAACTTATAGAAACCTACGCTGTAAATATAGATCCTGCTCTGCATAAGGAGGTTTTGGAACGCTACGCCGCACTCAATCTTAAACCATACAAGGGCTTTATCAATCCTGATATTGTGCCTGTGGTTAAGAAAGGGAAAGTTGTTGATTATAAAGTGGTTTACAATAACGACTACCTGAAGCAGATGCTTGAATACGGGAAGAAATATTCCTTTGAATAGGCGATAGCCTATTCAAAGGAATATGGAAGGTCTGTGCTCTACACAAGAAATATATCTAAAAAGCTGATACGGCCGCTCTTGAAGTGCTCTTCA
>CADBUS010000203.1 GCA_902797895.1 uncultured Bacteroidia bacterium
AAAAGAGCCTTCAGCGGAGCCACAGCAAACTCCGGTGTGCCCATATATACTATTTTGAGAGTGCCTTTTACCATCGCGACACAAAAGTAAGCATAAAAAATCAGAATCTGTCTGAAATTTATCCATTGAGCATATTTTGCTATCTTTGCTCTGTTACACAGCTGAATAAAATGTTTTTTGAAAAACTATATACAGATTCGTTAAGCTCGGCAAGGGCCGGAGTTCTCCATACAGACCACGGAGATATTCCAACCCCTATATTTATGCCTGTTGGTACGGTTGGGAGCGTTAAAGGAGTGTTTCACAGAGATTTAGCAGAAGATACCGATGCAAAAATAATTTTGGGCAACACATACCATCTGCTACTAAGGCCTGGTACAGAGCTTATCAACAGAGCCGGAGGTTTGCATAAGTTTGTGGGGTGGGAGAGGCCGATACTCACCGATAGTGGTGGCTTTCAGGTTTTCTCCTTGGCGGAAAATCGCAAGATTACAGAAGAGGGTTGCACTTTCCGTTCTCATATAGATGGCTCAAAGCATATATTTACACCAGAAAATAATGTTGATATACAGCGTCTTATAGGGGCAGATATTATAATGGCTTTAGATGAGTGTACCCCTGGCACAGCAGATTTTGAGTATTCAAAAAAATCTATGGAGCGCACCCATCGTTGGCTTCAAAGATGCATAAAAAGGTTCAAGGAGACCGAGCCGCACTATGGCTACAGGCAGTTCTTTTTTCCTATAGTGCAGGGGTGTGTATATCCAGAGCTAAGGCGGGAGGCGGCAAGAGTTATAGCAGATGCCGATATGGATGGTTGCGCAATAGGCGGACTCTCTGTGGGAGAGCCTACAGATGTAATGTATCAGATGTTGGATGTGCTTAAAGATGAGATGCCTACAGAAAAACCGCGCTACCTTATGGGAGTAGGCACTCCGGCCAATCTGCTTGAAGGAATTGAGAGGGGGGTAGATATGTTTGACTGCGTAATGCCTACCCGCAACGGGCGCAACGGAATGCTATTTACCTGGGAAGGAACAATAAACATAAAGAACAAGTGCTGGGAAGATGATTTCTCGCCTATTGATGAGAATGGCAAATCGTTTGTGGACAGAGCCTATACAAAGGCATATCTGAGACATCTGTTTGTGGCAGGCGAGATGTTGGGAGCGGAGATAGCCAGTTATCATAATCTTGCCTTTTATCTCGATGTGGTAACACAAGCAAGGGAACATATTATTGCAGGAGATTTCAAGAGCTGGAAAACTCAGGCAGTAGAAAAACTGAGCAGAAGGCTCACTATTTAAGAGAGTTATACAATATGAAAATAAGCAATATAGGGCAATATACAAAGGAGTGGGCAAGAGATTTCAAGCCTCAAATCACCACTATAGACAGGTACATAATAAGAAAGTTCATTGGTACTTACGCTGTTGCACTGCTGCTTATAATAGGCATTGTGATTATCTTTGATTTGAGCGAAAAGATAGATAAGTTTGTTGATAATCAGGCCCCTCTGAATCTTATTATATTTCAGTACTACGCCAACTTCATCCCCTATTTTGTAAATATGTTCTCCCCTATGTTTGTCTTTATTACGGTAATTTTCTTTACCTCAAAAATGGCGGCAAACACAGAGATTATTGCAATTTTGGCAGGTGGAATCAGCTTTAAGAGAATGCTTTGGCCCTACTTTATCTCCTCTGCGGCAATCGCGCTCTTTACCCTTATTCTTAATCTGTATGTGATACCACCCTGCAACAAGGGGAGGCTCGATTTTGAGAACAAATATGTAAAGCAAAAGCACGAGGCGTTGGGGCGCAACATTCACTACCAGATAGAGCCTGGCATTTTTCTCTATGTGCAGAGCTTCAGCCCCTTCAACAACACCGCCTACAACTTCTCCATCAAGACTATAGAGGGACAGCAGATGGTATCAAAACTGAGTGCCAACGAGGCAGTTTGGGATACCACAAAGCTCTGTTGGAGCCTTAAAGATTATATGCTCAGAGAGATTATAGATGGCCAGGAGAAGATAACACACGGCCAGAGTTTAGATACTGCAATATCGGTAACGATAGCGGATTTCCGCCGCCGCAGCAACTCCGTACAAGCACTCTCTGCCCGTGAGTTGAGGGCGCTAATAAAAGCACAAAGGATGCGTGGAGATAAAGATATACAACTCTCTCAAATAGAGAGAAATACACGCTGGGCAATGCCTTTTGCTGCCTTTATTCTTACTTGGATAGGAGTATCGCTGTCATCCAAAAAGAGGAGAGGAGGAATTGGACTCAACATAGGTATAGGAATAGCCCTCAGCTTCTCATATATCCTCTTTTTGAGATTCTCTCAAATGTTTGTCTATTCGGGAAGTTTGCCACCCTATATAGCTTTATGGCTACCAAACATTATATTCCTGTTCATAGCCTTTTATCTATATAGGATTGCCCCTAAGTAGAAAGCATCTGCTCTGTCATTCTGAAGCCTACCCTGAGCCTGCCGAAGGGCATAAGCGAAGAATCTGTTATCGCAGACAGCACAATCCCCATCCTTGACTACGTGCGGTGGCTTTTCCGCCGCTTTAGCGGTCGGCCACTTCTGTGGCCGCAGGACCCCTTGAGGGGTGCAGGGGTGTTTTAATGTGCGATAGCTTAGCGCTATTGCTGTTCTGCGGCTGGGGCTGTGCTACTCTGCTCTGTCATTCTGAGCGTAAGCGAAGAATCTATAACATTTTTAGTATTCGCCGCGTTTTACCTTCTGCTCACAAACTTTGAGCATATCGGTAATCATATCCTGCAAACCCCATTTAGGATTCCAACCCCACTCATTACGGGCGCAACTATCGTCCATAACATCAGGCCAGCTTGCTGCTATGGCTGCCTTTACAGGATCTATCTTGTAATCCCAAGTGAATGATGGTATGCGCTTTTTTATCTCTTGGAAAAGTTGCTCCGGAGTAAAGCTCATAGAGGCAATGTTGAAGCTGTTACGGTGTACGAGCTTTGCAGGATCGGCTTCCATTAGCTGTGTTGTAGCCTCCAATGCGTCAGGCATATAGAGCATATCCATATAAGCATCCTGCGGAACGGTGCAGGTATATTTGCCATTCTTAACCACTTCGTAGAATACCTCTACAGCGTAATCAGTTGTACCACCGCCAGGGAGACAACCATTGGAGATAATGCCCGGAAAACGCACGCTACGGGTATCTACTCCAAATCTCTTAAAGTAATAGTCGCTGAGCAATTCTCCCGATACCTTACATACTCCGTAAATGGTATCAGGCCTCATAATGGTATCCTGCGGAGTCATCTGGTGAGGGGTATTTGAGCCAAAAGCTCCTATAGAGGATGGAGTAAAGAGGGCGCACTTGAACTCTCTTGCAAGATTGAGCGAGTTGAGCAATGCCCCCATATTTATCTTCCAGGCCAAATCGGGATTCTGCTCCCCCTTGGCACTCAAAAGGGCCACAAGATTGTAGATGCCATCTACACCATACTTTTTAACAGCCTCGCCATAACCCTGAAAATCAAGAGCATCTAACTTAATTGCAATGCACTTTTCGGAGAGTTTCTTAACCACCTCGTCTCTTACCTCAGCGGCAATTACATTATCCTCTCCATATACCTTCTGCAGATGCGGAACAAGCTCTGTACCTATCTGTCCGCCAGCTCCAACAACCAATATCTTTTTCATATCAAAAACCGTTTATAACTTATTAACCAATTGTGGCAAAGATATACATTTTTACCCAAAGGGAGAGGTTTTTCTTTGATTCATATCAATTCTCCTTGCTTTCAGAATAAGATAATGAGAGCAAGAGAGGGTGAAGGAGAGATTCTCCTCAGATTTCCGAAACACTGTTTCGGAAATTTCCAGAGAAGTATTATCGGATTCCCGAAACAGTGTTTTGGATTTCGTTTGCGCTGTAGACAAAGTCCCGCTATTTGAATATTGAAGGTTTCGCAAACTTTTCATATGTTGGCATACGCCCCATTATGAGAATGAGGTGCCGTTTGAAGTGCCTGAAAGTTGGGTATGGCAGAAACTTGGAGACATAGGAGTGTGGCAATCTGGCGCAACGCCAAGTCGTCTTAACAAAGATTATTACGGTGGCGAAATTCCATGGCTAAAAACTGGCGATTTGAATGATGGGTATATTTGTGAGATTCCAGAAACCATCACTAAAAAAGCATTAGAGGAAACTTCCGTTAAACTTAATCCAGCAGGAAGTATATTGATAGCCATGTATGGTGCGACAATAGGGAAAGTGGGAATATTAATATCTCCAGCTACTACAAATCAGGCTTGTTGTGCTTGCGTGGACTATAAAGGGGTAGAACAAATGTATCTTTTCTACTTTTTACTCTCACATAAGGAAGAATTTATTATGCTTGGTGGCGGTGGAGCTCAACCCAATATATCGAAAGAGAAAATAGTAGAAACTTTTATTCCAATACCACCTCTGCAAGAACAAAAAAGAATTATAGAAGCTATTGAACAATGGTTCTCCTTGATTGAATTATTGGAAACTTCAAAAGAAGATTTGCAGGCTTCTATTACACAAGCCAAGTCCAAAATTCTTAACCTCGCCATTCATGGTAAACTTGTTCCACAAGACCCGAATGATGAGCCAGCCATTGAACTCTTGAAGCGCATCAATCCGAACTTTACTCCTTGTGATAACGCGCATGATACCAACCAACTTCCTGATAGTTGGTGTTGGACAACATTAGGCAGTATATTTCAGCATAATACAGGTAAGGCATTGAACAAGTCTGATTCCCAAGAAGGTCTGTTAAAGCCCTATCTTACAACTTCCAATGTGTATTGGAATTGTTTTGACTTTACCGAAGTTAAAAAGATGTTTTTTAAGGATTCAGAATTAGAAAAGTTTACTGTTACAAAAGGAGACCTGTTAGTATGTGAAGGAGGCGACATCGGGCGAGCTGCCATTTGGAACTACGACTATGACATTTGTATCCAAAATCATATTCATAGGTTAAGAGCTAAAGGGGACATTTATCAGATTCTTTATCTTTATGTTCTTATGCTCTATAAATGGAAGGATAGAATACATGGTAAAGGAATAGGACTTCAAGGGCTATCTTCAGGATTGTTAGATAAACTTGTAGTTCCATTACCTCCATACAACGAGCAACAGCGTATTGTTTCCAAAATCGAAGAACTCTTTGCCGTTCTTGATGAAATACAGAAATCCATAGAGGCATGACCCCTATGGATTTCTTTCTTACCATGTTACAACCTTATCTACAATCTGTCGTTGTTCGGTAGCGGTGCGGCGTAGATAGATGCGGGTTGTTTCTATGCTTTCATGCCCCATAAGATCCGCAAGCAGGGCTAAATCATTGAACTTGTCCAGAAAATTCTTTGCAAAGCGATGGCGAAATGAGTGTGGATAAACGACGTCACGATTCAGACCATACTTATCAGCAAAATGCTTCAACTGAATGGCAATGCCTCTAGTGGTGATGCGTTTTCCATAGCGATTGAGGAAGATATAACCACTGGAAACGCCTTTGTCTGTCAGCCATTGTTTCGCCTCTATCTGTAGATTCTTGGGAATATAGAGTCGGCGAAGTTTACCCCCTTTGCTGTAGATATCAAGATGTCCTACAATCACATGCTCTGCCTTAATCTGTAATAGTTCGCTCACACGTGCACCTGTTGCCGCCATGAACCATACAACGAAATACCATTCAGTATAACTATCAGCCTTTAGCTGAGTTTTCAAGAACTTGTAGTCCTCGTTGCTGATGACATTCTCCAGAAAGTTCTTCTGCTGCACCTTCACAAACTTCATCTTCAATTTATCCTTCTTTATAAACTCCAGATACTTGTTGATACCCTGTAATCGCAGATTAACTGTCTGTGGCTTAAAGTTTTCCATCAGATACCCCTTGTAGGTTAAAAGGTTTTTCTTGTTGATTTCCTTATACTGCGAAAGGAAATACTTAACCGTCCATACATACGAAGTGACGGTATTCTTAGACAAGTCCAACTTGCTAAGTTGATTCTCAAAATTTGTTACCATATTATTTCTGCTTTAGAAATGAAACAGAAACAATATAAATGCGACGTAACGCGCATTATGAGAAACTGCCATTAAATTGGACTGCGATTCTCCTCGGTGACCTATGCTTTACAATAAATGGATTGTGGAAAGG
>CADBUS010000204.1 GCA_902797895.1 uncultured Bacteroidia bacterium
GAGTCTGTAACACTCTCTTCCACAAGGGCTATCGGCCTAAGATGAAGTGCTACCAACTTTTGTACATACTTCATCTTTTCATTTAGAGGCATCTTCAGTTGCTTGAATACTGCCGGCACCATCTTCCCCCCCACAAAATCGTGGCCGTGGAAGGTCCAGCCTATCCCCGGCTCATACTTTTTTGTGGCAGGTTTGCCAATATCGTGCAATAGGGCAGCCCATCTTAGCCACAGGTTATCCGTCTTTTGGGATATATTATCTACCACTTGCAGAGTATGTGCAAAATTATCTTTATGCCCTTTACCCTCCAAAGTTTCAACTCCTTGCAGTGCGCTCAACTGCGGCAGAAACTCCGGTAAAAGAAGTGTATCCTGCAGCAGTTGAAGCCCTATAGAGGGGCGGGGGCTCATAAGAATTTTATTCATCTCCTCCGCGATGCGTTCTCTGCTGAGAATCTCCAACCTTTTGCGGTTGCGCTTTATGCTTTCCAAAGAGTCTGGCACTATTGTAAAGCCCAGTTGGGAGGCAAAGCGTATGGCGCGAATCATTCTCAAAGGATCGTCTGAATAGGTAATATCGGGATCAAGAGGGGTGCGTAGCAGACCATTCTGCAAATCGGCTACTCCGCCAAACGGATCTATCAGATTACCGTAATCCTCTTTTTGGAGAGAAAAGGCGAGAGCGTTTATGGTAAAATCGCGCCTTTTTTGGTCATCTTCCAAACTCCCCTGTTCCACAACAGGCTTGCGGGAGTTGCGATTGTAGGACTCTTTGCGTGCCCCCACAAACTCAATCTGCATATTGCCATACATAAGCATAGCTGTTCCAAAGTTCTTGAATACAGTAACTTTACTGCCAACTTTCCTTCCTACGGCTTTGGCAACCTCAATGCCGCTCCCCTCTATAACAATATCAATATCGTTACGAGGCCGCTGCAAAAAGCAATCTCTAACAAAGCCCCCTATAACAAAGGCTCTGACTCCCTGCTCTGCGGCACTCTCTGAAACAATCTCAAATATTTTATTCTCTAAAAACATACTGTTCACCTCTTTATTCCACTCTATACCTCTAAAGACTCTTCACTCCGTTTCATCTTTTTGTTCTTCTCCATCTCTCTTATAGAAAGGAATATCATCTATAAAGGCATACTGCTTTTTGCTCTTATCGTATTTGCAGGCAAAGGTCTGTCTGCCGTTTGTTACAACAAGATATTCTACCTTGAGTATAAGAGCATAATGCCAAATTTGGGCAAATGTATCTGCGTTTATCTTTACCGTAGGACGCTTGCACTCCACTATCATTTTGGGAGAGAGCGCTTTGCCGTAGCATACAATATCGCACCTTAGTTTAACCTCTCCAATAGTAATCTCCCTCTCGCTCATCATAAGGTGCAGCGGCCACCCCCTTTTTTGATTGAGGTAGCATATAAACTGCTGGCGAACACTCTCTTCCGGAGTAAGGGCCACATACTTTTTTCTCAGCGGATCAAAAACAGTGTTATTATCCATCGCGATACAAAGATATAATAAAGATATAATTTTGTATCTTTGGCAAATGGCAAAGAAGAACGAAAAAGAGGATAGTCTCAAGCTGTACAAGCAGATTTTAGAGGATATAAGGCAGCGTAAATTCAGCAAAATTTATGTTTTGGCAGGTGAAGAGCCCTACTATTCAGATGTTATAATAGAGGCTCTTAGCAGCACTGTTCTCTCTCCATCGCAGAAAGATTTTAACTATAGCGTGCTCTATGGTACCGATACCGATGCAGGGCAGGTGGTTAGCCTATGCCGCCGTTATCCTGTTGAATCTGATTATCAGTTAATTATACTAAAGGAAGCGCAACAGCTCTCCTCTTTGCAGCAGTTTGAATACTATCTTGCCGCTCCTGCTCCGGATACTGTTTTGGTACTCTCCTTTACAGATAAGGGTTTAGATAAGCGCACCACTTTCTACAAAAAACTCAATGGGGTAGCAACGGTGCTTGAAAGCTATGCTTTGGACGAGTGGAAGGTGCCCGGCTGGATAGTTGATTATGTGAAAGAGCAGGGGTATGAGATTGAGAGCGATGCGGCACAACTTTTGGCGCAGAGTACCGGTGCATCTCTGCGCAAGATTGTATTGGAGATAGACAAGCTATTCAAGGGTATAGATACCAAAACCATAACGGTAAAAGATGTGGAGGTGAATATAGGCATTAGCAGAGATTTTAATGCCTTTGAGTTATGTAAAGCAATAGGAGAGAGAAACTTACAAAAGTGCTATACTATTGCCGAGGTGTTTGGCAACAACCCCAAGAAATATCCTATTCAAGCTACGCTCGGTGCTATGTTCTACTATTTTAATCTTCTGCTCACTCTCCACGCTCATCTGAAGGGTGGCAGGGAGTTTGCCGCCGCAGCAGCCAAGAGCGGAATTTTTGGCCCACAGCGTATTGCGGAGTACAGAACTACTGCATCCAATTTCTCTTTGATTAAGAGTATGAATATAATCTCTCTTATTGAAGATTGCGACTACAGAAGCAAGAGTAATGCGGGCGGCTATGCTTCAGACGGAGCTATGCTTAATGAGCTCTTGGCCAAAATTTTTAGCCTTTAATAACTCTATCCACTCTTCTATCTACAGAGGTAAGAATCTCGTAAGGTATTGTTTTTAAGATTTTTGCTAAGTCTTCTGCCGTAGGCTTGTCTCCAAAAATGGTTACGGTATCTCCAACTTTTACATCTTTGATGGCAGTTACATCTATCATACACATATCCATACAGATATTGCCTACTGTGGGAGCGAGTTTACCCTTTACGCAAAATCCTGCAGCTCCTCTTCCCAATCTTCTGTCTATTCCATCTGCATAGCCGAGCGGTATTGTGGCAATTTTGGAGGGGCGCACAATTTTACCATGGCGGCCATATCCAACAGTGCCATCTTCCGGCACAAGCTCTTTTATCTGGAGTATTTTGCACTTTAGGCTGGCGGCCGGTCTGAGCCCCTTTCCTCCGGAGGGACTAATGCCGTAAATTCCCAATCCGAGCCTTACCATATCCATCTGATGCTGCGGAAAACGCTCTATGCCGGCAGAGTTAAGTATGTGGTGCATAGGGCGATATCCAAGCACACCATCTATCTCATCGGCCATTTTGTTAAACTTGTGAATCTGCTCCAGAGTAAACTTGTCCCACTTTTTCTCATCGGATGCAGCAAGGTGGGAGTATATACTCTTCACCCTTACTTGTCTGCTCTTTCTCAAAAAGTTAAGCAGAGCGGGCAACTCCTTTTCCACAAAGCCGAGGCGATGCATACCGGAATCTGTATTTATATGCACAGGATACTCCTTGACCCCCATCTTTATAGCCTGCCGACAAAACTTTTTAAGCGAGTAGAGATTGGGTATTGCCGGCTCCAGAGAGTTCTCTATAACCTCTTTGTAATGATCTGTACCACAGGAGAGTACTATGATAGGGGTGGTAATTCCGGCCGCTCTGAGCTCAATTCCCTCAATAGGGTAGGCCACTCCAAAATAATCTACTCCGGCATCTTGCAATATGTTGGCAAACTCCACAGCTCCGTGCCCGTATGAGTTGGCCTTTACCAAAATCAGTAATTTGGTGCTCTTTTTTAGCCTGCTTCTGAAGAATTTGTAGTTGTGCAATACGCTCCTCAGATCTATATCTAATTGTGCAAATCTCTCTCTGTTCATTGTTTATAGTAGCTCTTGAACCATCTGTAAAACTCCTCAATTCCCTCTTTAAGAGGGGTATTGGGCTTAAATCCGTAATCTTTGACAAGCAAAGATGTATCTGCAAAAGTAGTATAAACATCGCCGGGTTGCATAGCGGTCAATCTTTTTTTTGCCTTTTTGCTTGCAATCTTCTCGATAGTTTCTATAAACTCCTTTAACTCAACAGGTTTGCCATTACCTATATTGTATATCGGATGGGGAGATTTATTCGGCCCCTCCAAAACCTTTACAACCCCTGTAACAATATCTGCTATGTAGCTGAAATCTCTGCTGAGGTTTCCGCGGTTAAAGAGTTTTATTTCAGCTCCTTCTAATATATTTTTTACAAATAGGAAGGGGGCCATATCCGGCCTTCCCCAAGGTCCGTAAACAGTAAAGAATCTGAGTCCTGTGGAGTTTAGGCCGTACTGTGAGCGATAGAAATAGGCCAGCAGCTCATTGCTCTTTTTTGTAGCGGCATAAAGGCTTTCCGGCGAATCTGTTAAATCGCTTTCATTGAAAGGTATAGTAGCGCTGTTGCCGTAAACGCTCGATGAACTTGCATATACCAAATGTTTTATCTTGTGCTCTGTGCAAAGTTGGAGTATGTTCAGAAAGCCTATGATATTGCTTTGTATGTAGCTCATAGGGTTTTCAAAGGAGTATCTTACTCCGGCTTGAGCCGCCAAATTGCAGACTTTGTGGAACTTCTCCCTCTTAAAGAGCCGCTCCATAGTCTGTTTGTCTGCAATATCTGCTTTACGGAAGGTGAAAGAGCCGGCTTTAACCCCCTGCCTGCCTGCGGCCTCTTTGCAGCAGCGGCGTATATTTTTTAATCTATCTTGCTTTAGCTCAATATTATAGTAGCTGTTCATATTATCCACCCCCACAACATCGTGCCCTCTTTTAATAAGTTCTATTGCTGTGTGAGAGCCAATAAAACCTGCTGCTCCTGTAACTAAAATTTTCATAGCCTAAAATATCTTGTATGCTATATTATCTCCAAGTTGCACAAAGCTCTCCTCGTTTTGATTGCCTGTGTAGAGCAGTTCCCTCAGAAGAGAATCGCGCTTTATACGCCGAGCCTTGAAAAATAGTATGGCCCCCTTTTGTGAAAAATCTCTGTTTTTAAGTTCTTGAGCATCTATCTCCTTAATAGTTAGCCCTTTCTGTTTGAAATAGTAGTCAAGATTATTGCCGGCTCCCCAACTATAGTAGAGTAGTTCTTTGTTCTTTGCCTTAGCAATTTGAGCCGCCTCCAAGCACCCCTCTTTTGCTCCTATAAGGCTGTTTATCTCCTTCATAGAGAGGGTACTTACAAGAATTGTAACAAAGAGTGATGCTGAGAGCGCAACAATTGAGCTATATACTCTTTTGTATTTGAGGTATCTGAGGGTTAAAATTGAGCCAACTGCAAGCGGCAGAAGTAAAACCGAGTAGGGGGCTCTGAGCTTTGGAAGCTCTATCTGCGGAGCAACTGCTGCAGCTATCTCTTTTGCAAAAAATGAGAGGCCGAGCGTTAGCAAAAAGAGTATTGGCGGAAATGCCATTACAACAGTGGTAATTCTGCTCTCTTTGAAATGCTCTAAATTAAAGGCAGTGCAATAGATTATAAAAGGTAGTGCAGGTAGTAGATATATCGCTAATTTAGAGCTTATTATTGAGAGCATTACAAATATGGTGAGAGCCGCTGTTGCGCAGAGTTTAACCCTTTTATCTGCCACTACTTTTTTTGCGATGGCCATTACAGCAATAACCACGCAAAGCAGGGCCCACGGGGCTGTTATCCACCAATAGGAGATAAGATAGTACCAAAACGGCCCCTTGTGGTGGAAAGAGTTTATTCCTCTCTCTATTGTCTGATGAAAGAGCAGATTGTTCAGATACTCTTTGCCTCCGTCTAAATAAACACCTGTAAACCAGAGAGCGCATAGGGCGAGCAGTATGCCCCAGAACTTCAGTCCAAGGTAGCGCCAAATGCGCCACTCTCGATTGATTATCAAGAATATTATAATGATTAAGAGCGGTGCCAAAAAGCCTATTGCCCCCTTGGAGAAGATAGCCAGAAAGATGTATATAGGTAGCAGACAAGTGCTTCTGTTTTGAGAATACATCCGCCAGAATGTTCTTACGGCCAGCACAATAAACATAGTCATAAGCATATCCATCCTAAGCACAATGGAGCTTGCAAGAAAGAGAATTGAGCTAAGTAGCATAAGCATAGCGGCACTTCGAGCCTCTTCACTCAACTTATCTCCCAGCCATCTGTCCATAACGCTGCAAATAACAAATGCCGGTACTAAAGAGAGCAAAGTTGCAAGCAGCACCATATAGTGGCCTCCGGCAATCTTTTTAAGCAGCATAGCGAGCCAAAAATAGAGCGGCGGTTTATCTGCGTATGGAGTGGCGTGGTCATAAAAGGCAAAGAGTCGGCCATTCTCTATCGCATCATCTACAATATTCAGATAGCGTAGCTCGTTGCTTGGGGTGTACTCCCTCATCAGAAGCATCGGCAACAGCATAGCAAAAACAAACAGAAATATGTATCTCCTTCTTTTCATTTGTGCTGCAAGGTTTTAGCCCTCCGTTCCCTGCGGAGCAGCATTAGGTTTCTGCTGTATGATATAAAGCCTATGCTCTGCCCCAGAGCAAGCACAGGATCTTTGCGGATAAAGGCGTAGCTTACAATAATAAGGCTTCCCACAAGGCTTATTATCCAGAATCCAGCCGGTAGCAGGCTCTCGTTTCTGCGTTTTGAGTAGGCAAGCTGATAGATAAATCTTAGAGTAAAAATTATCTGGCCGGCAGAGCCAAAAACAAGGAGCCAGAGCGGTATATTGCTGCGTTGTAGAAACTGTCTCTTAAACTCCTCAAAATCAGACAGTATGTATGAAATGCCAATTACAGGAGTAATAACAAGCAGGGCAAGCAGAGCAATTAGCGCCATTCTTTTGAGGCGGCTGCTCTTTTTCTCGTTGCGATAGCTACTGCTCCATACGCCTTTGGCTTTAAGATTCCAAATATATATGTAATAGGAGATTACCTGCCCGAGCATTATGGCAAAATCGTTCCTTAAAAAACCATATACAAAAAAGATGTAGGAGGCTATAAGGGAGAGCACCCAAAAGATGGTAGGGGAGACAACCCTCTTCTGCCTCTCCGATATAATCCATTGCACCAAAATTCTGGCAGAGAAGAGTCCTTGGGCCAAAAATCCAAGTCCAAAAACAAACCAGTGGCTTAAATTGTGCTCCATTTAGTTGATTCTCAGCTTTGTAGATTATCTTCTCCTACGGAGTAGTTGATATATCTTTTCTTCATCCACCTATATGCAAAGCAATCCTTCATAGGGCCTATCAGCCTGTTCCATACATTGTACTTTGATACACCGGCAGTTCTTGGAAAATGGCGCACCGGAATCTGCATCATCTTACCCCCCTGCTGCAACTGTATAAGTGCCGGAAAAAAGCGATGCATACCTGTAAACATAGGTATTCGTTTGGCATACTCGGTGCGCAAAATTTTAAGCGGGCAGCCTGTATCTATTGCACCATCGTGAGTGAACATTTTTCTGAATCCGTTGGCAAACTTAGATTGAAAGTTTTTCCAAGCGGAGTCTTTGCGATTAGCTCTAATGCCCATAACAAGCGGATATTCAGATATATGGGGCAGTAGTAGATTGAAATCCTCCGGCGCGGTCTGCAAATCGGCATCTATATAGCCAACATACTCGGAGCAGCAGTAATCAAAGCCGGCCTTTATTGCACCGCTGAGGCCGCTTCTTTTTGCAAGTGAGAGATAATAAAAATGCTCTCTTTGGGCACACTCCTTTTTTATAAGTTCAAGAGAGGCGTCTGCCGAGCCGTCATTCACAAAGAGAACGCATACAGAGGGCTCTATAGATACTTTGAGAAAAGCATCCAACTCGCTCGCCAACCGCGCTATATTGCCCTCCTCGTTAAAAACAGGGGAGAGTATGGTAAATCTATAATTAGCTGTCTTATTCATTGGTGCAAAAATAATTATAAAAAAACTAACTCCAACCCTCACTTTGAGTGCCTCTGTCACTCTGAACGAAGTGAAGAGTCTTTAGAATGTATAAACTCAAGAAGTACATTCCTCTTATAGATTCTTCGCTAACGCTCAGAATGACAGGGGGGAGCGCTCAGAATGACAGGGGGGAGCGCTCAGAATGACGACAAGCAAAGCGTTCGGAATGACGGGGGCGCTTAGAAAAAACGAGGCTGACTAAAAAGATTCTTCACTTTGTTCAGAATGACGGTTTTGTGTCATTCTGAGGCGGTTTTACCCACCGAAGAATCTATTTTTAGTCAGCCCCTTGTCTGATTTGATATTTAGGAAATTCCTACTTAGAAGCCTTAGCAGCCTCAACAGAAGCCTTCCTAAACTCTTTCATAAGCTTGCTGATCTCAAGCGCAGCCTTTCTTGCGCGTGTACCTGCAGCCTTGTTTCCCTTAACTACCTGAGCCTCAGCATCTCTGTTGAATGCTTCTACTTGAGCCTGAATCTTAGACAATAACGATTTCATGTTGTTGGTTTTAATTATTAAAGTTATTTGTTATTAAATTGGTTTCAAATATAATATAAAGGTAGGCATTTTATAACTATCGGCAAAAAATAATTTTCAAAAAATTGTGCCTGTTATTTTTTTAGCCATTTATATGCTCCGATAGCTCTATTTTGCTTAAATTCCGCCCTTGTTCCAACAGCTGTACCGCTCTTGGTCTTTGTTGGAAGAGCAGGGTATGTGCCATTCACGATATAGTGCATAGCCGCCCCAATTAAATCTTCCTGCGGCGAGAATGGATGATATACATCGTCAGACCTCTTATTTTCAGGAATCAAACCTTTATCATAATCGGCCTTGTCATAGGCATTCATACAGTAGAAGCAGATTGGCAAAAAAGCGTATTCAACATTAGAGATAGTTGCATCATTCGGATAGGTAATTACATACATACCGTTTGGCTTGCCGTATGTCTGGCCTCCAATGGTATGTACCTGCATATAGGGCTTTAGGCAATTAATAAGCGACTCGCTTGCCGAGGCTGTGTATCTGTCTGTAATTACAAAGAGCCTTGTCAAATCCAAAGCCTGTGCCTCCCTCTTTATAAAGAAGGATTCATCCATCTCTCTGTTTTGGGTATTGTGTTTTAGAGTAAGAAAGAGCTTTTTATCTGCGTTTGCAGGAGCGAGATAGTTGGCCATATTGCAAAGTACTGATACATCACCGCCGCCATTGTACCTCAAATCCAATATAAGGTCTGTAACTCCACCATTTTTCATAGAGGTGAGGGCGGAGATTATCTCGTTAGAGAGCGAGCCGGTGAAGGAGTTGTAGAGAATGTAACCCACCTTTTTTTCCTGAGGCAGAGGCTGGTAGTCTGCACTTGTGAATATGGTGCTGTGGAGTACAGATTTACTCTGGAATGACTTCTGAGTGAGGTTGTAATCCTTGCTCTTGCCGCTGCGATCTACAAAAGTGAACTTGTTGCTCTTTTTATCAAGTTCTGTGTTGATGGTGTTATTTTCTATAAGAGTTTCAACTGAAATTCCATTTATGGCAGTAAGGCGATAGCCTCTCTCTATGCCGGCCTCTGCGGCCGGCGAGCCGCTCTCCGCGTATGCGACATAAACCCCGTAATCATCGTAGTAATCAATCGGTTGCACAAAGTTAAAGCCGTATGAGGTATATACGGCGGTCTCCATAGAGCGAAAACCATCTCCGTCTGTCATCCAACTCCATCTATCCTGCCTGGCCAACAGAGAGTAGAAGTAATCCTCTATCTCTTTGTTATTTGTGGAGTATCTGCCAATCTGCTCTGCCCAATAGTAGTAGTACTCCATAGCAGCATAGATGTACTCCTTAACCATCTCCTTTTTATCCTTCTGCTCTTGCTCGTTTCTCGGCTTTTTGTGGCAGGAAGTTGCCGTTAAAGTAACAGCGGCCGCCAGTAGCGCAACTGTAAAGTATCTGTAAAACTGCTTTCTCATAAAGTCTCTTTAGAGTTGTTTAATGCAAAAATAATAAAAATATAATAGTTGCTGACCAAAAGTGGCTTTAGCCGTAACTTGAATTGGTTATTTGAAATCTGACTATCTTTACAGCATAAAAGAGGATAATATGGCATACGGCGGTATAATAGCAAAATTAAGAAGGCTTTACTTTAGAAATAGGAATAGGTGGGTGAGCAGGCTCTCCGGCAGCAGAGAGCTTTACGGTAGCGTTGTGGCAGACGGACTTATTTTCAGGTACAACAGGAGGGATATTTATATACCTATGCTGATGTATGGCACTAAAGAGGTCTATTCCAAGCAGGATATTCACTTTTTTATAGAGGCGGCAGCTAAATATTATGGCAAGCGTAGCGATAGTGGTAGCGTTGGCTCAGGCAGCAACAGCTCAGGCGGGATATTCCTTGATATAGGGGCCAATATAGGCACTACATCTATCTATGTGAACAAGAGGCTATTACCCCAGATAAAGGTCTATGCTTTTGAGCCTGATGAACAGAACTATACATTGCTTAAAGCCAATGCAGAGCTTAATGGTTGCACCAATTTTGTGGCAGAAAAGATTGCTCTCTCCAATAGTTCAGCCAAGTTGGTTATGGAGGTAAATAAAACAAATCGCGGAGGCAATGCGGTGATAGGCGAGCTGTGCAACGGGCAGGCAAACCAATCGGCTACTCAAACTAATAGTGCAGATAATGAGATAGTTGATGCAATTACCCTTACCGATTATATGCAACAACATAATATCTCTGCAGAGCAGATAGATTATATATGGATAGATGTAGAGGGGCACGAACCTCAAGTAATTGAGGGAGCTATGCCTATTCTAAGGCAAAAGAAGATTCCTCTCTTTATGGAGTTTACTCCGGCTCTGTATGCAAAGCAAGGGACTCTCTCCGCGCTATTGGAAAATCTCTCCTCCATATATAGTCATTACTATGCAATAGATGGTTCCTATGGAACAATAACCGCTCTTGAAGAGCACTTCAAGAGCGGCCGTATCAGCTTTTTAGATATATTTCTTGTGTAGAGCACAGACCTTCCATATTCCTTTGAATAGGC
>CADBUS010000205.1 GCA_902797895.1 uncultured Bacteroidia bacterium
AAGAAAGTAAAGAGATAGGGTTATCGCGATTGATTGTTGTAATGATTAGGATTATTCAGTCTGCGAACAATAACTATCGGTAGTCTTACTTCATTTGGGTGCTTTATTCCGCCGCACGATTCCGGGCTCCATTTAGGAGAGTGCTCCATAATAGAGTGTATCAACTGTATAAATGAGGAATTAGCACTCTCTGAAGTGATTCTTATATCTTCAACATTTCCATCTGGATCTATCCTAAAAAATAGAAAAAATCTTTCTCCGTCAGAAAAGTAAGCCATTTCTCTTGCTTTTTCCAGCTGCTCCGCAAGCCATATTCTAAAAAAGTCTGTATCATAACCCAAGAATTTAGGCATTATACAATGGCTACAATCTACTCTGAAATTGGGCTTTCTGCCTGTAGAGCTGACTTTAACATTATGCCCGTTAATATGGTGGCAACCAAACCCGATAAAATTAAGACTATCCAAAGGAGTTGGATTGCGTCTGAAATCTATCTTCAAATCTTCTTGATAAAATAATATCTGGGAGAGTTCTTCTGCCGTAAGTCTTTCTACATCACTTAATTGTGCGGCTTTGCCATCAATATAAAACTCAATATTCTTATCTGCTTTTTTACCTGCTTGGGATTGAATCTTAAAGCATACTTGCCCATTGGCCTCTTTTATTTTAGCAATAGTTCTGCTCTTTTTTGCAGCTTGGGCACTGCTGCTACCACCGCACAAAGAGAGCATAAGTGCAGAGATAAAAACTATCAGATAAGAGAAAAAGAGAGTTCTTTTCATAACCCCAAAAGTTGTTTACGCAAATATATAAAAAACCCTCACCCACCCGCCAAATGCTCACAGAAATGTATTAAATTTGGCTTGTGATTTCCCCTTTTTTTTATATTTGTTAAGCCATATTTGGGAGGATATGGATGTATGAGTTTTAATTAAAAGGATAATCGGTTATGGCTAAAAAGTATGAGATAAGAAATAGTACGGCGGAGTTTCTTATTTTCCAGATAGAGAGCAAGGAACAGGGAGTAGAGGTGATGTATGCCGATGAAACCATTTGGTGTACGCAGAAGGCGATGGCGGCACTCTTCAATGTGGGAGTGCCTGCCATCAGCAAGCACCTGGCAAATGTCTTTGAGACAGGAGAATTGACGGAAGAGGCAACTGTTTCCAAAATGGAAACAGTTCAGCAGGAAGGTAGCCGTGAGGTTAAACGTCAGGTGGTTATGTATAAGCTCGACGCCATCATCGCCGTGGGCTATCGTGTGAATAGCATTCGTGCTACACAGTTTAGGCAATGGGCCACAAGCGTGTTACGCCAATATGCCATACGTGGCTATGTATTAGACAGAAAGCGTATGGAGAATGGAACTTTCTTAGGAGTGGATTATTTTGAGCACTTGTTGGCAGAAATAAGGGAAATTCGCCTAAGTGAGCGCCGTTTCTATCAGAAACTTACAGACATCTATGCTACATCAATAGACTATAATCGTGATGCTCCTACAACAAGACTATTCTTCAAAATGGTGCAGAACAAAGTACACTATGCAGTTCACGGACAGACGGCGGCAGAATTGATATCATCAAGAGCAGATGCCAACAAAGAAAATATGGGACTTACTACGTGGGAAAAAGCTCCTGATGGTAAAATTGTTAAGACAGATGTGTCGATAGCTAAAAACTACCTGAAGCAAAATGAGTTAGAGGATATGGGGCGTATTGTTACGGCAGTATTAGAGTTTGCCGAGAGTAGAGCTAAGCGTCATATACCTATGACAATGGAAGATTGGGCAAAGCGTATAGATGCATATCTGACTAGTGATGAGCGTCCGTTACTTGATAATGCAGGGAGTGTGAGCCACGAAGAGGCTGTGTTGCACGCTGAGACGGAGTTTGAAAAATACCGGATTGTTCAAGACAGACTATTCCAAAGTGACTTTGATAAATATCTGGAAGCCTTGCCATTTGAAGAGGATTAATCGGATATAACCGAGTAGTTTCAGTTGTTAAATATTATTCTGTTTCAATTCTATATAGTACGATTAAAACCTATTGTTGCTTGGAATGCGGTTGGGTGGTATGGGAGGATTTTGTCTCTTGGGCTACGTCTCTTCTA
>CADBUS010000206.1 GCA_902797895.1 uncultured Bacteroidia bacterium
GCCGAACGCTCTGCCTCCTCTACAAGTTTCTCTCCTTCAGCAATAAAGAGCGCAAGGCTGTTGCGGAATTTCTTGTTGTGGAGTGAGCATATACGCTTTATAGTGTTGGCAGAGAGCTTCATCAGTAACCTAAAATTTTTAACATACTCTTATAGGATTGCTCCTTACTGAAGAGCTTGGTAGTGTAATCTCCATTGGCATCCTTATCTATTATAACGTGCTTTGGAGCAGGGATTAAGCAGTGCTGTATTCCTCCGTAACCTGCAATAGACTCTTGATAAGCACCTGTGTGGAAGAAGCCTATGTAGAGTGGATCTGCATCTCCCTTGCCCGATGTGATAGGGAGGAAGATGGCATTTGCGTGTGCCTCTGCATTGTAGTAATCTTCTGAATCGCAGGTAAGTCCGCCAAGGAAAACCCTCTGATACTGCTGCTCCCACTTGTTTATAGGCAGCAGAATAAAGCGTTTTTTAATTCCCCATATATCCGGCAGGGTGGTCATAAATGAGCTGTCTATCATATACCACCTCTCGCGATCGTTCTGCTGCTTTACATCCAATATCTGATATATTGTAGCTCCGCTCTCGCCAACTGTAAATGTACCAAACTCGGTATATATATCCGGCTCCGGCACTCCTCTTTGGGTACAGATGGTCTTAATCTGAGATATAACCTCCTCTGTCATATACTCATACTCGTAATCCTGCACAAGAGAGCTTTTGATTGGGAAACCTCCACCTATATTGAGAGAATCGAGTTCAGGGCAGATGTTTTTCAAATCGCAATAAACATTAACGCACTTGGAGAGTTCGTTCCAATAGTAAGCATTATCCTTTATGCCCGTATTTATGAAAAAGTGGAGCATTTTAAGGGAGAATTTCTTGCTCTTGGATATTTTGTTTATGTAGAAAGGAAGTATATCTGAGTATCTTACACCAAGCCTCGATGTATAGAACTCAAACTTAGGCTCCTCTTCCGATGCTATTCTGACTCCTATGCTGCACGGAGATTTTATCTTCTGCTCCAAGTCGTCTAACTCTCCCATATTGTCAAGTACGGGAATTATGTTCTTCCAGCCATCGTTGCACTTTGCGGCAATGTTGTCTATATATAAATCTCTCTTGTAGCCGTTGCAGACAATCTGAATATCTTTGTTTATAAGTCCCTCATCATAAAGGGCATCCACAAGGTTAAAATCAAAGGCGGAGGAGGTCTCTATATGAATATCATTCTTTAGTGCCTCCTGCAATACAAATGCAAAATGAGAACTTTTTGTACAGTAGCAGTAATGGTATGAGCCCTTGTAATCTACCTTTGCCATAGCCACATTGAACATTCTTTTTGCCCTCTGAATCTGGCTCGATATTTTAGGCAGATAGGTGAGTTTTAACGGTGTGCCGTACTGTCCTATAATATCCATCATAGGGATATCGTGAAAAAAGAGATTACCATTCTCTACTCTGAATTCATCCTGCGGCCAGTCAAAAGACTGCTCAACCAAATTGATGTACTTGTTCTTCATTTTTGCAATCCAATTAAGTTATATTGCTTAAAAATATGCAAACCAACTCTGTTACTTTGTTGATTTGAGTGCAAATATATCTATTTTTATTGTTGATGTTCACCAAAGTAACACTTTTGTTGGAGCAAAAATTTTGGAATATTACAAAACAGATTCTAATTTTGAGGGTTATATGATTGTGATGCGCCACTTGGGCCGAATATTATATCTCTTTGCAACTCTGTTTCTTACAGGGCTGCTCTTTGGTTGCAGTATGACAAAGGTTATACCGGAGGGGGAGAGTATGCTAATAGCCAATAAGATAGAGTATGACGGAAAAAAGCCCTCCTCTTTGGAGGATTTGCCAAAATATATAAAGCAGACTCCAAAGAAGGGAATATTTGGCTGGCATCCTGCCGTAGCACTCTATAATTCAGGCAATGGCAGCGGCAAGGGGTGGGACAAGTTGGCCAAAAAGATTGGAATTGCTCCGCTGATATACGATTCGGAGCTTGTATCCTCCTCAGAAAAGAATATGCTTACCCATATACGCTATATGGGCTTTTATAACTCCAAAGTAACCTCGCAGGCCACTACGGAGAATAAAAAGACCAAGGTGGTATATTATGTAACTCCGGGAGTGAATTACACCATAGACAATATCTCTGTGGCCGCTCCAGACAGCACCCAGACCGCCATACTTGAGAGCGAGATAAAAAAGGGGGAGATAAAAAGCGGCAATATTCTCTCTGAATATATGCTTGAGGCTGAATCTGAGAGACTTGCACAGCAGTACCGCAATAGGGGCTACTACGGATTCGACAAGAGCTACTTCTTCTTTACCGCAGATACTTTGAGCCATAATCGCAAGGCCAATCTCCATATTCAGATAAACGACTATACCCGCAACGAGGATGAGAGCAGCGCTCGGCCGCATAAGCTCTATAACTTTGGCCCTGTTACAGTTAGCGCAAGGCGTACCTATCCGCAGAGGAGCGGAAGAATTGCTATGGAGAGCGATTCTGTAAGTGTTGCCAGAAGAGATAGTCTGCTTACGCTCTGGAGAGCCACCACAGATACGATAAAATTTGAAGATATTAACATTGTGCAGATTGGGCAGGTTAAGCCTTTTTTGAGAAAGAAGGTGCTCAACAGGCTAAATCTTATAAAAGAGGGGGAGAGATATGATGAGAGAGTTGTAAAAGCCACATACTCAAGATTTGGTTCGCTGCCGCTCTTTTCGAGCGTAAATATTCAGCAGAGCGAAAAGGACTCTCTGCAGGTGGCAACAGATATAACTTTGCAGGCTTCATCGTTGCAGGGCTATAAACTTAATCTGCAAGGCTCTACAAACTCCAACGCGCTCTTTGGTATCTCTCCGGCCATATCCTACTACCATAAGAATTTATTTAACGGCGCGGAGGTGCTTACGGTGGGTTTGATGGGAGATTTCCAATTCAAGTTCAACAGCAAGGTGCGTTCAACCGAGCTTGGAGTGAGCACATCGTTGGATATTCCGCGCTTTATGCTTGCTCCAGACAGATGGTTCCGCTCCGGCAACCTGCCACACACTCAGATAAATTTCTCATATAACTATCAGACTCGTCCGGAATATACAAGAAACATCATATCTGCCAATTATGGCTATAGTTGGAGTATTGGTAACAGATGGTTCTTTAAGGCATCGCCGCTACAGGCTAATATTGTAAAGGTGAGTAATTTAGACTCTCTGTTTTACAAAAAGATAACAGACCCATTCCTTAAAAACTCCTATAAAGACCACTTTGATATTGGGGTGGGTGCAAATATCTACTTTACTACCGATGCCTCATCAAACCCTCTTTCAAGCTATTTCTATTTTAGATATGCGCTTGACCTATCGGGCAATCTGTTGAGCCTCTTCAACAACGCCTTCAGAAAAAACGATGTGGGGGAGTATCTTATATGGGGCTCGCCTTACTCCCAGTACTTTAAGATGGAGCTTGCTGCTGTATATACATTCAAGTTTGGCAACAATCCTAACCATATGTTTGCAATAAGAGGATTGGGAGGGATAGGAAAGGGGTATGGCAACTCCAAGGTCCTGCCTTTTGAAAAGATGTTCTGGGGTGGCGGAGCGTATGGCATAAGAGGCTGGCAACCAAGAACATTAGGGCCTGGTTATGCGCCAAGAGATACCGCCTTCAGAATAGCAAATCAAACCGGAGATATAAAACTTGAGGGGAATATGGAGTATCGTTTTCCTATGTTCTGGCTGCTTAACGGTGCCATCTTTGCCGATATTGGCAATATATGGACCCTGGATAGAGGAAGAGATCCTATAACCGGAGCTGTGGCAGATGAGAGGGGAGTATTTAAGTTAAGCAACTTTTACAAGCACCTTGCTTTGGGCACAGGCGTAGGATTGAGATTGGATATCTCCTTTGCAATAATAAGGCTGGATTTGGGTTTCAAAACCTACAATCCGGTAGAAGCCAAGTGGATAGGGCCTGGCAAGTGGTTCAAAAACGGCAACTACGAGCTTAACTTTGGTATTGGCTATCCGTTTTAGCAGCCTATCCGCTCTTTAGAGCTTATATTTAACAAAGAGTTCTATGGCCTGATATTCAGCCATTCCCAACTTGTCAAAAATTACCGCTGTGTTGTGGTTGCGCTCTTCTGCTCTGAGCCAGAACTCTCTTGAGTCTGAACCGGGGAAGAGAGGGTAATCCTTTTGGGACTGATGGCGGAAGATTGCAGAACGCTTAATTTTAACCTCCTCAGGGCTGAGAGGTACTGCCATTTCGGCATCAGCCACATCCCACTCCTGCCAAGCGCCTCTGTACATCCAAATACGGCAATCCTTGAACCAAGACTCTCTCTTTAGCTGTTTACAAGCCTCTATTATGGATTGGAAGCAAACTCTGTGAGTGCCGTGAGGGTCAGACAAATCGCCGGCTGCAAATATCTGATGAGGTTTTATCCTCTGTAGCAGCTTTTTAACAATATCGATATCCTCTTTGCTGATAGGCTTTTTCTTAACTCCACCGGTCTCATAGAATGGCATTGAGAGAAAGTTTACGTGGTCATCTTTAATGCCTAAATAGCGGCAGGCACTACGTGCCTCTCCACGCCTGATGTAGGTCTTTATCCGCCTTACCATCATTGGATCGGCCTCACCGGGGTGCTTTCTTTTAAGCTCAACCTCAACCTTTTTGAAGAGCTTTATTGCCAGCTTCTGCTCTATGCCGAATATATCTGAACTCTCGCGCACAAAATCGAGATAGCGGATAACATCGTGGTCAAATACAGCTATGTTGCCGCTTGTCTGGTAGGCTACGTGTATATCGTGCCCCTGATCTGCCAAACGGGCAAGCGTTCCGCCCATAGAGATGACATCGTCATCGGGATGGGGACTGAATACCACAACTCTTTTAGGATATGGGAGAGCTCGCTCGGGGCGAGTGGAGTCATCGGTATTGGGTTTACCGCCCGGCCATCCGCTTATTATATGCTGCAAATCGTTGAATACCTTTATATTTATCTGACTTGCAGGCCCTTTTTGGGTTACCAGGTCGGCCATTCCGTTGTCGTTATAATCTCTGTCTGTAAGTTTAAGGATTGGTTTATCTAACTTTTTGCAGAGCCAAAATACAGATTTGCGGATAAGATATTCTGTCCACTCAACTTTGTCTGTCAGCCACGGAGTCTCTATTCTTGTGAGGTTTACTGCGGCTGCGTGATCTATATAAACCTTTGTGTTGCCGTGCTCTTGCAGATATGAGGCAGGTACCTGTTTGGTAACATCACCCTCTACAATTTTCTTAATCTGCGGGCCGGCGCCCTCTCCCCAAGCAAGATAGTATATCTGATTGGCATTCAGGATAGTAGCAATACCCATCGTGATGCCGTAATATGGTACATCCTCCACCCCGAAAAACTCGCTTGCGGCAGCTACTCTTGTGGTGTAGTTGAGGTTTATCTTTCTTGTGAGCGAGTTGTAGGGCGAGCCTGGCTCGTTCATTGCCATATTGCCGGTAATGACTATATCAAGCCCTCCCTCTTTAGCTATCTGCTCTTCGTATGATTGGCAGTACTCTGTCTCATCTGTGCGCTGGTTGCTGTCTATAAAATGGAGATTGGCTTTTGGTATATCTATCTCATCTATAAGACATTCCTTTAAGAAGCGGTAGTGGCTCTGCAGCTCGTTGTGGTGCAGAGGGTAGTAATCATCCATAGAGAAGATTACTATATTCTTGAATGACAGGCGTTTGGCTTTAACAGCCGCTATCATATCGTCATATACCTGCAAGCAGGCGGAGGAGGCGGCAAGCGCAAGTACAAGTTTGCGCCCCTGCTTTGCACGCTCCTTTGATTGTCTAATTATATCATCTACAATTAGTTTGGAAGCCTCTTGCTGATAGTCAAAAATCCTAACAGGGAGTTTCTCATAACGCTTGGAAAAATCGCTTCTCAAAATCATAACGCTTCTCTAATTTTTATTAACTGTTTCAATAAATCCTCCATTAAATTGAGGTTGAGCATATTGGCTCCGTCTGATTTGGCCTGTGCCGGGTTGGGATGAGTCTCCATAAAGAGGCCGTCTGCTCCGGCTGCTATACCTGCCTTTGCAATATGCGGAATAAGCTCAGGCTCTCCTCCTGTAACTCCGCTGGTTTGGTTGGGCTTCTGCAGCGAGTGGGTTACATCCAGCACAACAGGATAGCCGAATCTCTGCATCTTTGGTATTGCCCTAAAATCTACAACCAAGTCTGAATAGCCAAATTGGCTGCCGCGCTCTGTAAGTATAATATTCTCATTACCAGCCTCTTTAACCTTTTGGGCAGCAAACTCCATAACCTCAGGAGAGAGGAACTGCCCCTTTTTGATATTTACATATCTGCCTGTTTTTGCGGCAGCTTCCAACAGATCCGACTGGCGGCATAAAAATGCCGGAATTTGCAGCACATCAATATCATACGAGGCTGCAAGGGCCGCTTCTGCCGGCGAGTGAATATCTGTAAGTACAGGTATCTGAAGCTCTGTGCGGAGCTTTTGCAACAGTGTAAGCCCCTGAATATCACCAATCCCTGTGAATGAGCTACTCTTTGAGCGATTGGCTTTGCGATAGGATGCCTTAAAAATGAATGGGATTTGCAGCCTTTGAGTTATCTCTTTGAGTTGTTCTGCGATAGAACGCGTAATCTCCTCACCCTCAATAACACAAGGGCCGGCAATAAGAAAGAAACTCCTATTGTTGTAATCCTTGAGGAATTTTATCTGTTTCATATTGCAAAGGTACGCTTTTTTCCTATTTTTGTAATGAGTATTCTCTTATTTGATATGAAAAATTTAGCTCTATTAATATGGTTGATGATATTCTCATTAACATCTCTATCAAATAGATTGAACGAGCAGTGGAGTGCTGAGAATAAGAGCGATAAAAAGATTCCTTTTAAGCTAAGGCGTAACCTTATCTATCTCAATGCCAAGGTGGCAGATACTATTGATACGCAACTTGTTTTTGATACAGGCTGCCCATATCTTATTTTAGACTCTCTGCTCTATGCTCAAAAAATAGGGCTTGTAGATACTCTTAAAAAGGCTCTAATCAGCGGAATAGGCGATTTCCACGATACGGTACGCTTTTGTGCTGAACAGATGGGATACTCTATCGGGAGTAATAAGCAAAAGGTGGGCAGTTATATTGTGATGAATGTGAATACATTGCTAAACCGCCGGCAAATTGCCGGTGGACTTGTGGGTGCCGATTTTATTGGTAATAGAAGAGTTGTGATAGATTACAAAAACTCTGTTATTGAGTTCCTTAACCGCTCTAAAAAACATATAGGCAAGAGGGTTGGAAGTGGCTTTCTGAATGCAGACAATGGTACTATGATGCCTATGATTCCGCTGGAGATAAGAGTTAAGGGAAAGATTACAATCAAGGGGAATTTCTTGATAGATTTGGGCTCATCGCACGGTATAATTCTAACTGCCGAAACTGCCAAAGCATATAATCTCAAAGAGACGGTCTTTCACTTAAACGAGCAGGAGGTAAGAGGAATAGGTGGGGTGGCAAAACTCAAACACTTTATGGCAGACTCTCTCTTTGTTTGTGATTACAAATATGGGGATGTGGGGGTGAAATACTCTACAAATGAGGCAGGTGCCCTCTCTAAAGCACCATTTGTGGGGACTGTGGGGAACGACTTCTTAAAGAACTTTAAGGTTGAGATAGATTTTGGGCAGGGGATTGTATGGCTGCAGGAGGAGAAATTTAATACCGGTATTTCTCCCAATCCTTACGTAGCTTCTGCGCTATCTCCCACTCGCGCTTATTATCCCCCGGCTCAAAAATTTTAGTGCCGCTAATCTCTTGTGGCAAAAACTCCAAATCTGCAAAATTACCTTTGTAGTCGTGGGCATATTTGTAGCCGCTGCTGTAGCCCAGCTCTTTCATCAGCTTTGTGGGTGCGTTTCTGAGGTGGAGCGGTACGGAGAGATCTCCTGTTTGCTCCACCATAGCCAGAGCCTTCTCTATTGCCATATATGCCGAGTTGCTCTTTGGGCTGGTTGCTAAGTAGATAGCGCACTCGGAAAGGGGAATGCGCCCCTCCGGCATACCTATTTGCCTGATTGCCTCAAAGGTAGATTGGGCAAGCAGTAGTGCGTTGGGATTTGCAAGGCCAATATCCTCTGCTGCCAAAATCACCATTCTGCGGGCAATAAACAGGGGATCTTCTCCGCCTTTTATCATTCTGGCAAGCCAATATACAGCTCCGTTGGGATCTGAGCCGCGCAGGCTCTTGATAAAGGCGGAGATAATATCGTAGTGCTGTTCGCCATTTTTGTCATAGAGTGCGGGGTTCTCCTGCAATCTATCTGTAACTATCTTATTATCAATAACGATAGGACTATCGGGAGGAAAAGAATTAACAACTAAATCCAATATATTGAGCAGCTTGCGGGCATCGCCGCCGCTAAGGCGCAACAGAGCCTCGCTCTCGGCAATGGTTATCTGCTGCTTTTTAAGAATCTCATCTTCTGTGATTGCCCTGTTGAGAAGCGAGAGCAAATCATCTGCGGTAAGCTCCTTTAATACAAAGACTTGGCAGCGTGAAAGCAGAGGACTGTTTACCTCAAAGGATGGGTTTTCTGTGGTGGCGCCAATAAGAATGATAGTGCCATCTTCAACTGCACCAAGCAGAGCATCTTGCTGCCCCTTGTTAAAGCGGTGAATCTCATCTATAAAGAGAATAGGGGTGGCCGCGTTAAAAAGGGTTTTCTCTTTGGCTTTGGCTATAACTTCTCTAACCTCCTTAACACCGGAGCTTACCGCTGAGAGAGTAAAGAATGGCCGTTGGAGCTGCTTGGATATGATATAAGCCAAGGTGGTTTTGCCAACGCCCGGAGGGCCCCAGAGTATAAATGAGGAGATGTTGCCGCTCTCAATCATATTCCTCAGAACAGAGCCGGCCCCAACAAGATGCTGCTGACCAACATATTGTTGAAGATTTTGAGGGCGTATTCTCTCTGCTAAAGGTATTTTGATGTCGATTGCCATATACTCTATTTTCTATCTGCAAATTTATCACTAAATTTGCAAAGAACAACTATGAGAAAGTATTGGGATTATATTAAAGAAGAATTACGTAAACTCTTTTCCCTTACTCAGGATTTGGAAGAGGAAGATGCTGTAATTGAGGGCATTAACCCAAGCATTTATTTTAAGGGGGGCAACCTCTGGATTTTGGTGTTTGCCATACTGCTGGCTTGCTTGGGGCTTAATGTAAATTCTACAGCAGTGATAATTGGCGCTATGTTGGTATCTCCGCTTATGGGGCCTATAATAGGGCTTGGGCTCTCTGTGGGTATCAACGATTTGCCGTTGCTTAAACGCTCGCTTAAAAACTATATAGCGGCTACCGCAATAGGAATAATAACCGCAACAATCTACTTTGCTCTTACACCTTATTACGGGGCTCAGAATGAGCTGCTTGCAAGAACCTCTCCAACACTCTACGATGTGCTTATAGCGTTTTGCGGAGGAGCGGCCGGCATACTCGCAATGGCGGTAAAAGGTAAGGGGAATGTAATTCCGGGAGTGGCTATAGCAACAGCCCTTATGCCTCCGCTCTGCACCGCAGGCTACGGAATAGCTACAGGCCATTTGGTATATTTCTTTGGAGCTTTCTATCTCTACTTTATAAACTCTGTATTTATTGCGGTTGCCACCTATCTGGGAGTTAGGATGATGGGCTATAAGCACAAGGTTATAATAGATAAGAAAAAGTACCAGAGAGTAAGGCACTACATACTTGCTATAGTGGTTGTTACATTGGTGCCGGCCGCCTTTATGACAATAAATATTGTACGAGACAGCCTTACAGCCACAAGAATAGAGAATTTTGTAGATAAGGAGCTGAATTTTAGGGCCTCCCATATTGTGGCAAAAGATATAGACAAGTCAAACAAGATTATAAGTGTTGCAGCCATCGGGAGAGAGATTACTCACGAAGAGATAGAGGAGGCAAAAGCCTGTATGGGCAAATACAGATTGGCCGACTACAGGTTGAACATAATACAGGGCGGCGTATCAGATTCTCTGCTCCATATTGCAGATAAACTTACGGCTATAACAGCCACAACAACCTCAGCTATACAGTCTTATAAAGAGCAGCTTGCGGAGATGGAGAGGGTGAAGAAAAATCTTGAGGAATATACGCAGTACGAGCATCTTACAAAACAGATGATGGTTGAAGTGAGTGCCATATTTCCGCAAGTTGAGTCTTTGAGCATCTCCAATGCAACAGAAAGCAGTGCAGATACTGCTGTGGTGAACAGTTTTGTGCAGGTTGTGGCAAGGGTAAATGAGACAACTCCGCTCTCAAAAGAGGAGAGAGAGAGGCTTGAGAGCTGGATAAAACGCCGCATAGGCTCAGAGAAGGTGGAACTTATATTTCAGTCTGGAAAATAGAGAAAAGCAATTTGGCTATGAATACTAAAAATAACCAAAACCCAATTAGGCCGCTTTTGGCTGTTTGCACATTTTTGAGTTTGATTTTCTCATTTAACACACTCTTTGCGCAATTAGATAATGCAGATTTGGTTTTGGGGCGTACTGAGGAGAATTTTTTAAGTAAAACTACTGCTACATTTGACCTTGTGGTGGGAGTTAAGGAGTGCGTAACAAGCGCTATCTCCTATGATGAGATGAACGGCAAAAAAGTTATTACAGGATATTTTCCGGAAGACAGACTAATTTTCAACAAAGAGGGTAAACTAATCAATAAAGAAAGATTTACAAGAAAATACGACAAAAATCTTAAAAAAGTAATAACCTCACAAAAACCACATAGCAGAGAGCTTTTCCGATACAACGATAAGGGGTTGATAACCTCCGCAACACGCTTTTATTTTGGGGATGAAGAGATGCCGGATACCGATATAGTAACTGTTGAAGTTTATTATAATGACAATAACCAAATAGAACTGACAAAGAATCTCATTAATGGCTTACTTCTTAGAACAGAGCAATTTATCTATAATACCGATGGTAAAATTGCAGTAAAAAACATCATATTAAATAGGGCAGAAATTCGTTCAGATTACAGAATGGTATATCAGTACAACAGCGAGGGGCTTCTTAGTCAAAAGATAGAGATAAGAGATAGGGTTATTTTGGAAAAACATACATACGAGTATAATGCACAAGGGCTTGTTAGCCACGAGATTAAAGAGATAGGTACTCACCTTATAGAAGGGAATCAGGTATATGAGGGAGCGGATATTTATGAGTATTTTAACACTTATGATTCCAACGGCAATCTCTCTCTTGTTGAGCAGTATGAATATACCAGCCGCAACCAAAAGAATAAGAAGAAAAGCACCATATCGTACCATACAAAGTATGGAAGTAATAAGCAGATTCTATCTGAAGAGAGGGATGATAGTGCCAATAATTATAAAAAGTTATTTGAGTATGAATACGATTCCAAGGGAAGCATTATAAAAGAGACAACGTACGAAATAGATAAAGCAACAAACCATAAAATTCTCTTAGGAGTAACCACCAACAAGATAACTTATTATTAACTATTTATTTGAATACTTATGAAACGATTTGGATTGGCGGCACTAATGGTTTGCGGAGTGGTATTTTGCGGTTATGCCCAGAGTGAAATTTCAATAGATAGTACAAATATTCAGCATCCTAAAGGCAAAAATAGGTGGATAATAGGGGCTGAATTGCCTGTTTTTTCCATAGCCTCCGGCGGAAAGGCCGGATTGGCAACAGTAACATTCATTTATGGCAAACAAAAAACGGAGAGATTTTTTCTTGGATATGGCATATCGCCATCATTGCATTTTGATTGGAGAAAAAATGATGGTTTTTGTGGGCGTAAGAGTTTAAGAAATGGATATTTAGTTATTCCGCTTTATATAACTTTTCAACTCAATACAAGCAATAGAGAGAGTCCTTTTTTCTTTGATTTTAGACGAGGACTCAGCGGCTATGTGGATTTAATAGATGGCAATCTTGATACTATAGGATTGCTAACAGGAGTTGGATTTGGCAAGAAAATTAAAACTCAATCCGGCAATTATTTTTCTATAACAGCCAATACAAGAGTAACGCTTGCGATTTCTGCTGTTGGCATTGTACCCGATTTATATGCAGGCATTGGAGTGAATTATCATTTTTAATCATATAAGAATTACAAAATTTAAGTTAGGGAATTTCCTAAGCGCAAATTTTGCATAGAAATTAAGGTAATGATTTTATGGAAATTATGTATTCCTAAATTGTCAGACAATTTATATTATGTTAAATAGAAATTTCAAAGACGCCAATTAAGAGCCGCTTTAACGCCCGGCCACTTTCAAAAAAAAATAAAGGGGCTGACTAATCAGCCCCTTTATTCGTTATTCTCTATGCGCTTGGCTATTTTTTCTCTTTTGCCTCTGTTTTGCAGTGGTCTGCATTTGCTGCACCCTCTGTTTTGCAATGGTCTGCATTTGCTGCACCCTCTTTCTTGCAATGGTCCCCATCCTTCTTGGCTCCATCTTTCTTGCAGTGGTCGCCATCTTTCTTGGCGCACTCTTTTTTATCGCCGGCTTTAGCGCAGCAATCCTTCTTGTCTGCAGCCTTTTCAGTAGTTACCTTTTTCTCTTCTGCTTTCTTCTCAACAACTTTCTTCTCAGCCTTATAACCAAACTTGTCAAAAGCCTTGATAATTGTCTCTTCGTTGGTCTTTTCGGCATCGTACTGAATAGTTACAGACTGCTCTGCAATATTTGTTTCAATGCTCTTAACCCCCTTCTCAAAACGCAAGTTGCCCTTGATTTTTTCCTCACAACTTGAGCACGACATTTGCGGTGTGGTGGTGAGTACTATGGTTTTAATGTCTTTTGCATAAACGACGCAGGCCATCAGCAGCATCGCCATAATCATCATTGTTCTTTTCATTTTTTTACTTGTTTTTATTTTGTTAATATAATAAATCTAAAGTTATAGTTTGCCAAAGTTTACGCGTATGCCCAGATAGCCCATTGCTCCTTGTACCGGCCCCCAAGCCAAAGTGGTATCAAATGTTGGACTCCACGGATTCTCTGCATTGATAATTGGATTTTTCTGTTTGAAACCTGTTAGGTTTTCTACACCAACATAAATGGAGAAATGGCGGAACCAACGGGTTATTTGTGCGCTTACTTGCTCAAAAGCGTGGAAGCGTTCCGGCCATAGCGGATTACCTCCTGCATCTACGGTTGGTGTTGGCAGGCGGCCGCTGCCATTCAATTGCAATGTAGCATCAAATTGCCACAATCCAAGCGGAGTCTTATAAGAGGCGGTAATCAATCCCTTATAACGACTGGTAAGGGGCTTGGTCATTAGTTTATTATCCTTTCCGTAAGAGCTCTTTACATCATTCAAACGATATGCCGCAGTAAGTGTCATTCCCTTAAAGAGTGGATAGGTTGCATCTATCTGGAAGGTGTGGCTATAAGATTTACCACTGAGATTATGGATATGAATTAAATCACTACCCATCTCATAATCTACTATAGCCTGCTCTTTGAAATTGGTATAATAATAATCTGTATTCAGTTTTAAGAGTTTGTCTGATATTGGTATTAGCCAAGAGATGCTTGCACCATAATTCCAGGCCTCTTCTTGTTTCAAATCGGAATCAACACGCAACCAGCGTCCGCTTGCCAACAAGTTACTATTTTCTGCCAGAGCAAACGGTGTACGATACCCCTTACCTGCAGATAAACGGAAATTGACAAGGTCAAATGGTATGTACTTAATGTGAACGCGCGGTGTAAGGAATGTTCCATAAAGGTTACTATGGTCGAGACGGAGTCCGCCCATCAGAATGAAGCGACTATTCTTGTTATAGGTGTATTGTGCATATACTCCGGAAGTTGTCTCTTTTTGTGTAATGTGATTTGGAGTATAATCCCCTATTGCACCTATTGGAATAAGCTCATCGCTTGGAAGATGGAGCATACCCATAGCATTCTGTTTAAGGTAATCGTGATTCAGACTCAAACCTGCAGAGAGATTATGCTCCGGAGTGAAGTTGCTCTCAAACATCAACTGTGCATAGAGATTCTTCTGATTCACATCATAAGACTTTTTGCCATATCCCCCATCCATCTCGTGCAGGCTGCCATTTGCCATTAAAGCTATATTGGTTCCTTTCTCTTGATTAAGCACAAAAGCGTGTTTCATATATGCCTCATAACGCTCTGTGTTAATGTTGATAAGATAAGGATCTGCCAATGGGGTGTGGTGATGGCCTCTCTGCCCGCCTTCGCGTTTTTCATTCAACAAACCAACGCCTGCGTGAAATATGTAATGCTCCCCTACGCTACGCCAACGGTTCTGTACATTATATTGCCTAACTTTGGGCATATCCACAAAACTATCTTTATTTTTGTCGTGATTCCCCCACTCATTCTCATAGTGCAGCAATAACTCTGTTGCCAAGGGGCCCTTTACGTGGATATTTGCATCTGCATTGGCTTCCAACTTACCCATTGTGTTACCAAAAAGGTTAACAGCCAAGCTCTTATCATCATCGGGCTTTAGATATTCCACATCAATCTGACCTGTTATTGACTCATATCCGTTGCGTACAGAGGCACTACCCTTGGATACTTGTATGCTTTTTATCCAAGGCCCCGGCACATACCCCAACGAATAGGGAGCTGCTGCAATACGGAAATTGGGCAGATTCTCTGTAAGCATCTGTACATAAGTACCTGAGAGACCGAGTAATTTAATCTGTTTTGCACCGGTAGCAGCATCGCTATAGTTCACATCCACAGAGGGATTGGTGGTAAAGCTCTCACCAAGATTACAGCACGCAGCCTTAAACAATTCTTGCTGTGTAATTACAGTACCATTTACAGCTCCAGCCACACGCACAATACCACTCTTAGGCTTTACTGTTATAGAGTTCAAGTTATCCTTCTTGGAAACAGTATCAGCCTCCTGCGCCATCATAACAGCAATTGTCAAAAACTGCGCAAAAACCATTAATACAATTTTTCTATTGAATCTTTTCATTTCTATCAATTTTCCACTTTATTATATTCACCCTTTATTTTCTTGATTTTCAGTAATAAATCTTTATAGTGCAGATTATTTATACCTTTTGACTGCTCTATTTGTTGCATAACTATATTTTCTACCTTGTCTATATGTTGCAACAGATATAATATAGCATCGCTGTTTGCAGCAGTTACATTGATAGAAACACTCTTCCCCTTCTCATCTGTACTCTTTGAAGGTGTGAGAGCAATGGCTAACATAGAGAGATAGGCACGATGCAACTGACGGCTGAAGTAATCTTGTTTCTCATCTCTACCGTTCAGAGGCTTCCAAGCAGCACTCATCACATCGTTCAAATACTCCTCAATTGGATAAACACCGGCCTTCAACTGATTGGCTATCAGGTTGATGTTAAGGAGATAAGCTAATGAAGTACGTGCCCTATTCATCATTTCATCGTCTGCGTCTGTACCCACTTTATCTATAATAGATTGAGGATAAAGCCAAAACGGAGCTTCAAACACGTGGCGTCCCATCCACTCAATGGCCTCCTTCTGCCTCTCTTTAGGAGTATATTCGTAAGGTTTCATACCGGGAATGGTATTTTTCTGACGGCCAAGGATATTCCTCTGTACGTGTCCGCAATAACGCTGGAATTGAGCCCGTACAGACTTATGCATCTCTATAAGCTCATCGTACTGGCTATCTGGTTGTGCTGTCCATTTCTCCAAATTATCCACAACGCGCTTGAGGTTCTTAACTCCATACTCACTCGCCTTCATATTATTGTCACCAAGACTTTCTGTCTGACTGCGAGGGTCTTGCCCTTTGCCCTCATCGCCGCAATAGGCCAGGTGCGGATTCTTGCTGAGCATTTTACTTACCTCCTTACGCAGAGCATCACGCTCTGAGTAAGAGTCCTCAAATTCCGGACGA
Organism: uncultured Bacteroidia bacterium; assembly: GCA_902797895.1. Taxonomy (GTDB): domain Bacteria; phylum Bacteroidota; class Bacteroidia; order Bacteroidales; family UBA932; genus Egerieousia. Next base: position 15,984 of record CADBUS010000206.1, read on the forward strand.
TATTGATAGCCCCACTTAATAGCCCATTTATCATAGTCGTTGATTCGAGGGAACAAGCCGCGCTCAGAAATACCATCCTCAGGCTGAGCAACATAATTAAAGCGGGCATAATCCATAATGCTGTAAGTGTGGCCGTGAGCCTCAACCCATTTCTTGTCACGCAATTTCTCCACAGGAGTAAAGTGGCTGGAAATCATATTATGACGCAAACCCAAAGTATGGCCAACCTCGTGGGAGCTGACAAAACGAATAAGCTCTCCCATCAGTTTGTCATCTAATTTCATCTTTTGGGCTCGTTTATCCAAAGGGGCGCACTGCGTAATATACCACTTGCGTACTAAGTTCATAACATTGTGATACCAACAAACGTGCGCTTCAATAATCTCACCGGAACGCGGATCAACAATACGAGGTCCGTAAGCATTTTCGGTCTCAGAAGGTAGGTAGCGTATAAAACTATAACGGGCATCATCTACACTGATGTTACTACCGGCAGGAACCTCTTTGGCAAGAATTGCATTCTTAAAACCGGCGGCCTCAAAAGCTACATTCCAATCCTCTATTCCTTTCATCAAATATGGAACCCACTTCTTTGGTGTTGCAGGATCGATATAGTAAACTATAGGCTTTTTAGACTCTGTGAGTTTACCTGCGGCGTATGCTTGTGGATCCTTAGGCTCAAGACGATAACGCTGTACAATTGCATATTTCTTTGAGGATTCTTCATCTGAGAAGCTGGTGATACGATTCACAAAATACCCCACACGCTCATCCTCTAAACGAGGCGACATAGGCTTTTGGGGAAGCAGCACCATACTTGTATTCAAACTAAGCGTAACTGAACCGGACTGGGCAGCAAGAGAGCGGGCTTTGGCAGCACCACCCGAAGCGGCTCCATAGGTGCGCAATGTGCCAATTTCGATGTTTGTAGGGAATACCTTCATTGTATCAATAAAGCTGCGCTCTTTTACCAATGTTGAAACCCCTACTATACTACGGTCGCTTTGAGAAAAACCACTAATGTGATTATCCTCCATAAATAAATTTGTTACATCAATCAAATAATCACCGGAAAGAGGATCTTTTCCAATAATATCAAATTTCATCACGATGGGGTCAACCGTAGAGCGCTCCACAAGTAAAGCCATCTGTTGCTTGTCTGATGCCACCTGTGTCTTCATATAGTTACGAAGAAATATCGTACTCTCATTCCTGCGCTCAAAATAAACGGTATTATGATTAACCTCTTCACCCGGAAGTTTAGCAAATCCCTGTGGCACACTCACAAAGCGAGTAACCACAAGAAACATTCGCTGCAACATATTTTCAGGAACCTCAAAATACCATTTCCCTTCAATATGCCTTACGGTAAATACGCCCTTCTGCAGAGAGCCTCCCTTGGAGAGCAATTTCTGATATGCAGAAGCTTTGCTATCCTTCAACGTATCACTCTTCTGAAAATTATCTGTAGCCTGCAGGCGGGATGCCATAGCACCCCCCTGCATAGCTAAGATAAGCAGAAACACTAAAAAATAACGCTTCACAAAAAAACTATTCATCTGTATTCAAAGTCAAATGAGGGTTACGAGCCCTGGCACTCTTTGGGAACGGTATGATATACATACGAGAATTCGGATTCAAAACATACTTTTTCTTTGGAACTACTGTGGAAATCACAGGAAATTCTCTTGTAATTGTTTTGGCATAATCAGGTTCTATGTTCAGTCTCTTCAAATCCCAGAAGCGATGGAAGCCAAAGAGCAACTCCTTGCGGCGCTCAAGAATAATCTGATTCATTGCATCCTTTACATTTGAGGCAGTTGCACTGCTCTCATCAAATCCCTTTATCCTATTCTTTCTAATCTGTGCCAAGGTCTTCATAGCACCGCTTACATCACCTAAACGAGCCTGACACTCAGCCTTTATCAAATAAATCTCTGCTGTACGGAGCCCTACTGTAGAATAGTAGAAACGGTTAAGCGTAGCACCGGACAACCAGCAAGAAGCACCGGCTCCCACCTCAAAATAATAAGCATACGCACCGGTACCTATATTATTCTGGAAGAATAGTGCATAACGCTGATCATTAGTCTGATCGAACAAATCTGTAAGCTCCTTGCTTATCTGCCCGTAATTATACATCAAAGTGCCGGTAAAACCAACAGAAGATGTTGTTGGATCGAGCACCTCCGGATTTCCATCCTTTCCTCCGGTATAACGGTAATCTGTATTGCTTGTTACCCTGCTGATTTTAGTATAATCCACCAATGTGTTGTTCAAAGCAAGGCACTGTTCTGCAGCATCTTTAGCTGCTTGCCAATCGCGATGGAAAAGGCATACAAGAGCTTTTAGACCATAACCGTATGCTTTAGATGGATGACCTAACAAATCCGGAGTCTCTTGTAAGTAAGGCAATGCCTCATCAATCTCCTTCATAATAAAGCTGTAAACCTCCTCCACAGTAGATTTCTTTGGAGAGGCCTCCAAATCATACTTATCCATAATGGCTATACCGCCGTCTGTTGCTGCAGTAGCCGGATTGTAGGCCTTGGCATAAGTGTTTACCACCACAAAATGTTCCCAGGCGCGCAACAAGCGGGCCTCTGCCATTCCCAATTGCTTGATACGCTCCTCGCCGGGAACATTCATTATATTGTCTATCACAATATTGTAACGGAGTATATACTTATAGGCATTCTCGTAAAGATTGTTCTGAGCAAGTTCGGTACGGTCTGCACTCTCATTAAAAGTATAATTGATACCATCTAATGTAGTATTCTCATTGCCAAGGATATTCGACTCTTTGCTATAAGCATCGTCTGTCAAAAGTGCATAGCAGGTAGGCCAATAAGTGCGGTTAGGCATCAATATAAGTTCATAATATGTATATGCCGAATCCACTGTAACAACCCCCTTGGGTGTAATATCTATATATTTGTCACAAGCAGAGACCATAAAGCCTGCCGCCAAAAATATAATCCATAGTAACTTTTTCATAACCAATTATGTTTTATTAGAAACTAAAAACTTGTAGAAAGACCGATAGAGAAAGTGCGTGGGAGATTTACCGCTCTGGTTCCTGAACCCAATCCATACGACTCCGGATCTATATCTCTACCCACCTTGCTCCAGCAGAAAAGATTGTTAAACTGTAGCGTGAGCTTCATATTGTTAAGATACAATGTCTTACAAAGATTCTTAGGCATATTGTATGCTAAGCTGATGCTGCGTAATTTCAAATAATCGGCATCCTTCACCTGCTTATCTGAATACTTCCACCAAGCGGCAAAATCGCTGGAATACTGACGTGCGGTGGCATCCATATCGATATACATACGAACACCATCTGCATTACTCTTGCTCCAACGGTCCAGAATATGTGTATTACGCATTGTGTATCCGCTCTCACCCAAATCTGCAACATCTAAACGCAGTTTATTTCCTCCGGCATAAACAAAGAGCGCGTTAAGTTCAAGACTCTTATAACGGAAGTTCAGATTTAACGAGCCGTTATAAGTTGGGGTGATGGTACCCATATTTACCAATGCATCAGTACCTTTAAGAGTAGAAGCGTGTTGCAGATCTACTACATTGCCACTGCTGTCAAACTCTACCATCTCATTGCCCTCGCTATCAAGAATTACAGGATAGCCGTTCACTATGCGGCCAAGACGATAAGCCCACAATGTATTGTAGCTTGTACCTTTCTTAAAATAGTTGGTAGGCGAGGTAATATAGTTATTTGCTACCCAGTTTGGATCTTCATCTACAGCAAGAACTTTGTTCCTGTTTATGGCGTGTGTGATTGTGGCAGAAAATCCCCAATCTGTGGTATTTATAATGTTTCCTGTAAGGGAGACCTCAAATCCTCTGTTACGAATCTCACCATTGTTAACTACGCGGCTCTCTGTTCCGAGTGTAGAGTCCATAAAACGGCGTACTAACAAATCGCTACCGTGGCGATTGTAATACTCAAAACCACCGGTAATGCGACTATCAAACAGACGGAAGTCTAAACCGATATTGGTTGTAGCTGTCTTTTCCCATCTCAATTTAGGGTTAGGAAGATCATCACCATCATAATCGAGATAAGTCAATCCTTGGCCGAGTGGCTGCAGTGAGGTGCTAATTTTCTTATACTTAGCCACAAAATAGGTAGTACTTGACTGATCTACATTACCATTTATACCGTATGAGGCACGCAATTTCAGATAGTTGAGCCAAGATGAGGTTGATTTCATAAATGGCTCATCTGAGATTGTCCAACCTGCACCTATTGACCATAGAGGCTTCTTCTGCTCGCGGGTGTCAAGACCAAACAAATCTGCCTCATCCCAACGAATACTGGCCGATGCGTTATATCTGTATTTGTAAGTATAGTTACCGGTAATATAGTAAGAAGCATAACGATGCTTTACATCGCTCTTGGAAACAGACGGACCACTCAATCTGGTTGTTCTGCCAAGCATAACACTCTCAACGCCTGTGGTTGCCAAAGTTTCCCAATCCATACGGCTACCGGTTAATGATTGAGGATTATATCCAAAAATGCGTTCCTCTATTACCGGAGGGGTATGACTCTGACGGAACTCCAAGCCGGTTGCAGCATTAACTGTGTGAACACCACCAAAAGTTTTATCAAAAGTTAACTGGTTACGCAGTGTATAACGCTTTGAAGATGAACCGAATTGGCTATAACGAGCCCCGTCCGGCAAATGACTCACACCGCTACCATCAACCAATGCGTTATGCGTCATACGCATAACATAGCTATCACGAGCACTTAACAACTCGCGTTTATAATCTGTCCATTCATACTGATATAAGAAAGAGTACTTAAACATATCAGTAATCTTGAAATCGGCACTCACAAAAGGACGAATGCGAACACGGCGTGAATTTTCAATATTCTCATCCAATATAGCCAACGGGCTGAAATCAAAAGACATAAAAGCAGGATCGTTGAAGTATTTACGGGCCACTGTACCATTTACAGCGGAGCTTGAGTAATTACCAATACTTCCGTATGGCATAACTACCGGATTTCCAGCCTCATCTACAATGGAAGTATAAGGGAAAAACGACTCCTGTGTAAAAGTTGTTTCAGGCGACTTTGAATGAGACATACGCATATCAATACCGGCATTGAGTGTCAGCCATTTCTTTACATCAAAGCTCGATTTGAAATAGACACCTAAAGAGTTGCCATTATCATTGATCATACGATTCTTATTCTGCTGAAAATTAAATGAGACATACTGATTGCTGTGCGAAGTACGGTTAGAGAGTGAGATATTATACTTCTGCGTAACTTCATTGCGCCACATATTGTTGCGGAACTGATCGTAATAGTTGATATTGCGCCATTTAGCTAAAGTAGCATCAACCTCTGCATCTGTAATCACGCCATCGTGCTGATCGCGATATAGCTGATAGAGAGGGTTATAGTAGTCTGGAGAGGTGAAATAGTTATCAACCCCACCAGCCTTCTCGATAGCTGCCTTATACATTTCTGTTTGGAAATCAATCAAATCGCCTGAATTAGCATAATGCATACTCTTGAAGTTAGGCTTAGTGCTGATAAACCAATCTGCATTTACATTTACCTTAATTCCATTATCCCTACCCTGCTTTGTGGTGATAACAATCACACCATTGGCAGCCAAAGCACCATAAATACTGCTGGCAGCGGCATCTTTCAAAACAGTTACAGACTCCACATCATAAGGATTAATCTCATCGAGAGTCATACTTGTTGGGATATTATCAATAACTATAAGAGGCTGTGTACCAACATTATTAGAAAAAGTTCCCACACCTCTAAGGATAGGAGTACTCTCGCCTGTATTAGGATTTATATCAAAGCGAAGACCTGCTACCTGACCCTCCAAAGAACTCATCAAATCCTTATGTGTCTGCTGGCTCAATTTCTTGCTATCTACAAAACCAAAGGCACCGGTGGCGTTGGTACGCTTAATTGTCTGATAACCTGTTATCACAACATTATCCAACCACAACGCATCATCTTCCATATTAAAATTAACCAACCTTCCAAAAGATGCACGAGTTTCAATTGTACGCTTGCCGACAAAAGAGATAGAGATGCGATCGTTATTACTATTGCAACGCAAAGTAAAACGACCATCGCTATCTGTTACTGCAGTTGTCTGATTGTCTAAGTTGCGCACCACAACCCCTTGCATAGGAAGTTTATCCTCATCCAATACCCTACCGGACATTGTCTGGTTAGATTGAGGCTTGTCTTGAGCCCCCTTCACCCTGCTGATATAAATAAACTGCCCATCTACCTTACACTCCAAAGGTTTTCCTTTGATAAGCAGTTTTACAGCATCTACAGCAGCCAAATCTTTTATATCTGTATCTGCAGTAAAAGACTCTACATCGGAGTAGGTAAACTGCACGCGGTAGTAGCCCGATTGGCGCTCTATGGCGCGTAAGGCATCTGAGAGCTTTACACCTTTGCATTTGCAACTAATCAACTTTGTTCCGGTTGTCTGTGCAGATATATTCACAGGCATACAAAACAACATTAGCATAGCAATAGCCACTCCCATTAAATGGATAAGATGGTTCTTTTCTTTCATAAATATGAATGTTAGTAAAATGTTCGTCTGCTTAAAAACGAACAAAAACGAAATCGGTTACCTCAAAAATAATTATCTGACAATTATTTTATTTCCAAAGCTCACAATTTTGGTATCCATAAGAAGATTTAGCTTATCAAGTGTTTGTTGGAGCGTTTCACCTCTTAGTGCACTAAAATGTATCTTCTCGTTTAATTTTCCCCTATTCTCAAACAATACGCTCACATTATACCAACGGCCAATCTCCTGCAAAGCCGCCTCAAGAGTTTTGTCGTGAAAATAAAAGAATCCTTTGGTCCACTGATTTACATCGTATGTGTTTACCGGATGAACACTAATATGACCGTCATTACCAAGATTTGCCGCCTCGCCCGGCTGCAATACAATGTGTGCAGAGGTTTCATCCGCCTTGAGAATCTCCACGCTGCCGTTTACAAGTGCAACTTGAGCATTTTCTGTATCATAGTTACGGAAATTGAACTCTGTACCAAGCACTCTCACATTCATCTTGTCTGTAGTTACTATAAAAGGTTTTTGCTCATCGCGCGCCACCTTAAAGTAGGCCTCACCTACAAGTTCTACGTGCCTGGTGTCTGTAAAAGCTGTTGGAAATTCTAATGAACTCTCCGCATTAAGCCAAACCTCTGAGCCGTCCGGCAATATAATCTTGAGATCCATACCGCGCGGTGTTTTGAGCGTTCTATATCTCGGCTCCTCTTTGGTTTTACTCTGCCCAACAGAAGAGGTGGTGCCGGTGGTTGCTGTTCCTGCCTCATAAAAAGAGATGGAGTCGCTTGGTTGTAAAGTCTGCTCCTTCTCCCCATCGATGAGCATAATAAGGTTCTGAGGAGTATCGTCATACTCAAGAACTGTAAGCAGATTGCTATTCTCTATATTATTATTCTCATTTGGATGCCAAAGTAAAAGAACCGCCAATAACATAGCAGCGGCACCGCTCAAGGCTGCCAACGCATAACCAAAGGTCTGACGGAAAAAGGCAGAATTCTCTCTCTTTGATGTTTTTGGCTCTTCTATATTTTGCGCACAGAATTGCTCCCAAGCCTTTTCAACATCCGGAGCAGGTGTCTCTGAACGTTTTATTGCTTGTTTGGCTCGCAGCACAGCAATATACTCCAAACGATGCTGCTCGTCTGTAAAGAATTCACGCACTTGATCCTCTGTGTAATCCTGAGGATGCTCCATTATATCGGCTAAATCTATATCTGAAAGTTTCTTCTCCATTTGCGTAATAACAAATTCTGTTTCTTTTAAAAACGAATGAGACCTACATTCGGTCATCCTTTTTTATGTTTTTTTAACTTTTCTCTCAGAAAGCTAAAGGCCTTCACCATATATTTATGTACAGATGAAGCACTTAAACCCAACTCTTCTGCCACTTCTGCATAGCGTTTTCCGTCAATTTGGCAGCGTTTGAAAACATAACGCTCACGCTCAGGCAACTCCTCTATACCTTTGAACATATAGTTTATCTCTTCATCTGTCTCATAGGAATATGCCTCGTGCCACCCTTTCTCAACTTCAAGAAAAACTTTATGATAGCCTACCATAGCCTGTTTGCGACGCACGTGGTCAATGGCTCGGTTTCTCACAGAGATATAAAGATAGGCATCCAAATCCTTATCGCGTAAACGGTCATACTGCTCCCACGCCTTTCCGAAGACAGCCCCCACAATATCCTTAGCCCACTCCTCGTCTCCAACAATATCAAGTGCGCAATAAAACAATTTGGTGTAATTCTCTTTGAAAAAGAGACCAAACTCGTTTTGTAAGTAATTTTTAGTAACTACTACCATAATACTTTGCGAATGTAATAAAAAATAGAGAAAGGCACTACTATATGATACAAAAAAAGGGATGCCCTCTTTTTTTGGACACCCCTTTTTTAGTTGCGTATTAAACTATTATTTGTAAACTACGCTCTTTAGTATAGGCAGGAATTTATCTTCCCACTCAGCGGCCTTATCTTCAGGGAATTGGAAATTTCCGGTAACACCCACTTTATCCTCTTTCAGATAGGTAAAGTCTATTCTCTGTTTGCCTTCTGATGTAGATTTTAGGGTAACAAGATTCTTCTCAACCTTTGGCTCGTCAATCACTGCATCCTGATCCATTGCGTGAACCATAGCCTTAAGATTCTCACCTACAGTCTTTAACTGGCTCTTTGTAGGTCCTCCCTCCATATAAGATATGGCAAAGCGAACAAAACCATTATCTGCGGTTGCGTTGATGGTACCCATAGAGTTCCAGCTCTCCTTCATTCCTTGAGGAACGGTAATTGAGAAATTCTCGTTCTCAATAGTAACACCATCTTTGATAGGCTCAACATTGTCTGTACTGTTGCCGCCGCCATTTGAGCCACAAGCTGCAATCATAAGAGCAGCTGCCGCCATTAGAAAAAATTTCTTCATAGTAATTAAATGTTATGTAATAATAAATTAAGTTTAGTTAATATTCCAATACTAAAGACTCCGCAAATTTAGTATTTTTTTTATATCTTTGGTGCAGAATGCAAGAAACTTAATACTATCTCAATATGGCAAAAATTACAACAAAGAGAGCTACTGTAAAGAAACTGACACTCAACAAGCCTGCAATTTTAGTTGTAGATATGCTTAACGATTTTGTTACAGGTGCTTTGGGGTGCGAGCGCGGAAGAGCTATTGTGCCCGCTACTGCCAAGTTGCTGGATGCCGCCCGTAAGGCCGGTGTTCCGGTTATTTTCTGTAACGATGCTCATATCAAGGGAATAGACCGCGAGCTTAAACTTTGGGGAGACCACGCCATTGCCGGAACAAAGGGGGCGGAGGTTATTCCTGAACTTAAACTGAGCAAGAAGGATTTTGTTGTACCAAAGCGCAGATACAGCGGCTTTTTCCAGACAGATTTGGATATACTTCTAAAGGAGCTGGGAGTTAAAACCGTTATTATGACCGGTTTGCACGCCCATATGTGCGTAAGGCACACCTCCGCAGATGCCTATTGCCTTGGCTATGATGTGGTTGTGGCCAAAGAGGCTACAGATTCCTTTACGGAGGAGGACTACAAGATAGGAATAGCCTATCTAAAAACCTGCTATGGAGCAGATGCTTACAGCAATAAGGA
>CADBUS010000207.1 GCA_902797895.1 uncultured Bacteroidia bacterium
ATGAATCAAAAAACACAGACATTCAAGGGCTTTTGGAGGGCCTTTGCTTTGCCGCTTGTTAGCTGCTCTGCCAAGTGCAACACACAAAGCAGCGGTGCAAGCGCACAACGCAGCAGCGTACTGCGTGGCAAGGCATTGCGCGGCAACGCAACCGCCGCTCTCCTATTGGCCTTTGTACTCGGCTTGCTTGTTAGCGGTTGTGGTCGTAAGGGCCTTAACGGCACAGATAGCCCTACTGGCGGCTCCGGTAAGGCGGGCAAGTCTATCTCTATTAAGGCGAGCACCGCTAATGTTGCTTCAACCAAAACGGTGTATGCCGGCAACACTCGCACTACAGGCGATACCGAGTACATCTACTGGGTTGCAAATGACCAGATTACTATAACTTGCCCCCAGGATTACTACAAGGCATATAGTGCCGATTACAAACTCACTCCTGTAGGCGGTAATGCAACCAAGGCACTCGTTACTCCTGTTAGTAACGATTTGTATTGGAACCACTCTGCCGGCACCCATTACTTTTATGGCCTTTATCCTGCTGCCAAGAGCATCACAGATTCTGATGCTAAAGCTGCTACCTCTTTAACCAAAGATGGACTATTCAACGGTTATATCCCGGCTTCTCAGCTTACCGACGGCAAAAGCACTATTGCTGCCTCCGGCTCTGAGCCTATGATAACCGTTTATGCTCCTGTTATGCAGAATCTTCCAATGTGGAGCGGCAGCTCTGCTGCCAAGGAGAGCGATGGTGTCTCTCTCATATTCCGCCCTGCCGCTACCACTTTTGAGTTTACTCTCAATACTAAGACGAGCGAAGAATTTGAGATAGTAAGTATCTCCATAAGCTCTCTCACCGATGCTACAGTAGCTGCCCCTTATATTGCTCTCAGTGGCCCTTTCACCGGCAAGATAGCTCAAGGTGGAGCCTCTATATCCTATAAATCTGTAGATGGTGGCAACATTCCCGCAGCAACTACCACAAACAATAGTGTAACTGTTACTTTGGATAGCGATGCCAAAGTAACCGATGCCAAGGCGGTGCGTGCAACTCTATTCACTTTGCCGGCCAGTAGGCTTAGCGGCAATGAGAGCACTCTTTCCAATATCAAACTTACGGTAAATATGAAGCAGGGTAGTGCCACTTTCAGCCGTTCTCTCTTCTTAAAAGATAAAACCACAAAAGAGCCAATCGCTTTTACAGGCACCAAGAAGTATCTTTTAAATTTGGTTGTTCCAACTCTCAAGGATTGCACATTCAGAGTAATTAATGTGGATCCTCTAACCGCTACCGCCTCAGACATTACCGCAAAGAATGTAGAGGTTGTGGAGTTGGATGATAGTGACGGAGACGAGATTCTTTTGTGGTAATTAAAAGATAGTAAAAGTCTAATAGTTAAAATGTTGCACTTTTATTTTGAATTTAATAAATCTTAAATAGATAAAAATAAACCAAATACAAAAAAGATAAAAGGATAAAAAAGATGAAAAAAGTATCAACTATATTTTATTTGGCGTCTGCTCTGCTTTTATGTGCCATTGGAGTATTTTCTTCTTGTAGTCAAGAAGACAAAGCTCTGCTCCGTATGGCAGATATTGAAAAACAGATGAGCTTTACCGCCTCTGCCACCAACCTTAGTGCTGCAACAAAGGGGGATAGCCATACCACCATTCTTCATAGCGACTATTTAGGTAACTATCAAGGAGAGGCTCTCTATCTTAATGCTACAGAGAGTGAGTGGCCTTTGGAGCTTGATGGTAACAACGCTTCTGCTCTCTCTACCAAAGCATCTGTTATCACAACTGCAAACATAACAGACAACAGTATAGGAGTTATGGTTTACAGCCACGCCGCAAATGCTGCTCCAACCGCTTGGGATCTGCATAGCGGCCTTGTTGAAGCAGAATATGTTACCGCTGCAACCAGATGGGTACCAAAGAGTACTATCTATTGGCCTAACAGCGGCAGCAAGAATGCTCATTTCTTTGCATACGCCCCATACAATACAACCGCTATCCCTACAAGTAGCGTAACTGCCGCTGCCCAAGCGATACCAACCATAGCCTTTACTGTAAACAGCGATTATACCAAGCAGGTTGATTTGGTTGCAGCAGAGGCAGAGGAAAAAGATAATCCGACCTTTGAGAATATCTGTCAGGGATTAACCTTTAACCACACTCTTACCGGCATTCGCTTTAAGGTGGCCTCCGGTGTTACAGTAAAGAAGATAACCATTAGTGGTGTCAACAGCACCGGTACTCTTACTTTGGGGGCTCCTGAAACCACAATGGCTTGGAGCGGTGTAGGCACTCCGGAAACTTTTATTATTAACGAGGCAAGCGGCAACCTTATTCTAAAGAGTGGTGAGAGCGGCGATTATATCTCATTAGATGATAAATATACTCTAATGATGTTGCCAACCATTACCGATGCAGGTCAGCCAGCCGGAGCTAAGATAACTATAACCTTTGACGATAATAAAGAGATAGAAGGGAGCATCAGCGGCCATAGATGGGAGAGGGGCAAGATGATAACCTATCTTATAGCAAGGAATATCAGCGAGATTGGCTACACTTATACCTTTAATGTAACAAACCCAACCGATATTTATTACTCCGGACTTCCATCTGAAAGTGGGCGTGTGGTAAGTTATCGCTCTAATGACGGAGGTGTTACCAAAGTTCCTGTAAAGTGGCGTGTGGCAGGTTTTTACAAGAGTCAAGCCGGAGCCGAGAATCAAATAGCCTCGGAGCGTTATCAAGGCATTGGTGCAACTTTCTTAAAAAGCTTCTCTCCAATGGTTGGCAATGGCAGTAGTACAGACGATGGCGAACAGATTAGAATAATTCATCCTGCAGCCGAGCCAAGCTCTTTAAGCAACAAGGTTTTTGGTGAGACAGAGAATGCGAGAATAAATAGTGCGCCTGCCGTAGGTTCTCCCTCTGCCTATCACAATCTTGCTTGCCCAACTGCTCCTAACTCAAATAACATTACAGAGAGTGCCAACAGTTATATTATAAATGCAGAGGGTTACTATCGCATACCGCTTGTTATGGGTAACGGCGTAAAAAACAATGCAGTAAATACAGGCTCTTGGAGTGCGAATGGTTATGGACACGTGGATTATATGGACGAGAGAATTATCTCTCCTTATCTGCACAAAAGTTCAGCATCTGTGGGTACTCCAACTCGTGCCATTCTTTTGTGGGAAGATTGGGATTTTATAGAGATTAAAAATGTTGACGGGTATGATAACCGAACAGCCTATCCGCACCTAGCTATAGCAGATAATACTCTTACAACACCCGATGAGAGTTCTATGGGCATAACCAGAACCGGTACCAATGAGAGCGATTATGTCTATTGGCTTAATTTCCATGCCAAAAGAGGAAGTGATGGAAAGATGAAGCAGGGGGTGGCCCATATTGCTATCTTGGATGAGAATAATATAATAATGTGGAGCTATCTTATTTGGCTTACAGACTATAAGCCTAAAAGTGCCACTCCGGATCCGGATGTTTTGGTTTATACAGATCCTGATAACAACAATACTTTTAGCGGTACGAGAATGTTTATGCCTCGTAACCTTGGTTGGGTTGAGGCCGGACAACGTACTATTACAAAATATGATGCGGTAAGTGTGTATGTGAGTATAGTGCAAGAGGGTAATCCTACTTCTCAGGTGATAAAGTTGGAGCGTCCTGCTGCTGCAATTACAAAGGGAACCATTGGTTACTGTCCTTTCTATCAAACGGCAAGAATGATACCTCTTCTTCCGGGCAGTGGAAATATGGATTATCCGGAATCGCAGACTATGAAGGGGTTTTCTAAATTTATCTCATCCACAAGAACCTCAACTGTCGGTGAATCTATTCGAGCAGCATATAAATATGATGAGTCCTTTAACCCTCACTACTTTTATTTAAACGGTAAACAAATCTTTGATCCGTCCCCTGCAGGTTATAGGGCTCCCCATGTTTTTGAAGGGAAAGTTTTTGCTTTATCAGCGGAGCACTATCAGAATGACGCGCTGACTTTCTACTCTAATACCGATTTAGAATATGATGGTTTTATTACGGTTTATACCGCTCCAAGGAAAACTTTTACAGATCCTACTACCGGTATGGGTACAATTAGGTTTCCAATGACCGGCCATAGAGGGCTATCAGATGGGTTGATTATGGAAACTTGGGGCGCACATATGAGAACAACAACTGCAGTGGGCGGAGCTAATTTTGCTTTTTACTATGTATTAGAATCTAATGAGCAAATTGTTCAGCCGAATAGATCTAATGCCAGCCGAGGATTCTGTTTACGTCCTGTAAGAGAATAAGCTGTTTGATTATGAGGAGTGCCTAAAAGTAGTAGAATTTTCTAACTTAAGTGTGCCGAGCCATCTGCTCGGTACACTTTTTTTACCGGATAGCGGTGGAAAGGAGGGCTGCGTTCAGAATGACGGGGAGAAGGCTTAGAGTGACGGGAGAGGGGAATAGAGTAGGGTTGTTGTAGGCTTTTTGTATATTTGTAGCAGAATTGTTTTACTATGTTAGTAAAGAAGAAAATCTCTTTGGCGTTTGTTATTTTGGGCTTTGTGCTGTTGCTCTCCTGCATCATAGCCATTTATGAGTTTGTAAATATGAGGCGTACGGTGGCGCAGGTGGTAACAGACGATGTTATAAGCATAAATACCAATACCTTGCTTCTGCAGGTTACAGACGAGTATAACTACGCTCTGCTCAGTACAATGGGAGACTCCTCTTATACAGATGTTTCCACTCTGCCGGATATTAAGGAAGATGACAGGTTTTTAGATAATATCAGAAACATAAGGGGCAAGTTCACCACTCCGCAAGAGAGGATTATGGCAGACTCCGTAAGGCTCGCATACGTGGCATACGCTCATATACTGGAGGAGGCCAAAGGGCTTTGGAACTCTGAATATACGGTAAAGCGCCGCTGGTATTTTGACAGGCTCTACCCTGTGTATATGCAGCTGCGCCACTACATAATGAAGCTAAATATCTCATCGCAAGAGGCTCTAAAGGAGAATTCAGACAGCCTTTCGGAGGGATTTTACAGGAGCATAATACCTTGCGCCTTGGCAATTATTGTGGGTATAATACTGCTCTTTCTCTTTAACTATTACCTTAATTTCTACTACTTTAATCCGCTAACCAAAATAAACAAGTCTTTGAGAAACTATAAGCTCTCCAAAAAGATAACGGAGGTTAAGATAGAGTCTGCAGATGAGATGGAGGAGCTTAACGAGAATATAAAAGACTTGATGCGCGAGAATAGGCAGCTATCCCAAAAGCTATGAATATCAACTACATCTCAAGGAATATCGGGTTGGCATTGGTACTCAATGCCGCCTTTATGTTTTTGAGCGTAATAGTATCGTTATGCTATGGGAGAGATGCGGCCTTCTCTCCGCTTTTGCTTAGCGCGGTGGTAACTCTTGCGGTAGGGGCTTTTCCACTTCTTTTTGTAAGGCGCGGCGGAGCGGTAACTATAAAGGAGGGCTTCTTTACAATAATCTCCACCTGGTTTTTGGTGAGCGTGTTTGGAGCATTTCCCTACCTGCTGTGGGGAGATGACTTTACACCCATAAACGCTTGGTTTGAGAGTGTAAGCGGCTATACTACAACAGGTTCTACCATATTGGACGATATAGAGAGCCTGCCGCACAGTCTTCTTTTCTGGCGCTCTTCCACCCACTACATAGGCGGTTTGGGAGTAGTGGTATTTATGGTGCTGATACTCCCCAACTACAGAAATGTGTTCGGGCTCAGACTATCGGGAGTAGAAATGACCTCTCTCTCAAAAGAGAATTACAAGTTTAAGGTATCTGAAACTGCCAAGATTATACTCTCTGTGTATGTGGCTCTTACGCTGCTTCAAACGCTGCTTTTGACCATTGCTGGAGTGGGCTTTTTTGATGCGCTCAACCACTCAATGAGCATATCGGCAACAGGCGGATTCAGTACAAGGAACGCCTCGGCGGCAGCATTCCAATCTCCTGTGGTTGAGGTTATTATGATATTCTTTATGTATGTGGCCAGCCTCCACTTCGGTCTCATATATCTTACTTTTGCAAAGCGTTCTTCAAAAATTTATAAAGATCCGGTATTTCGCTTCTATACCATAATGCTTGTGGTGAGCATAATTTTCACAACCACCAATCTGCTGATAGAAGATGTTGAGGATAACTTTCTTACCGCTCTGCGCCACAGCGCATTTATGAATATCTCCGCCGCCTCATCTACGGGCTTTGCCACAACAGAGGCACAGGGCTGGCCGGTATTCTCCCTTATGATATTGTTCTATTTCTCATATCAGGGAGCTTGCAGCGGCTCAACAACGGGAGGGTTGAAGGCAGATAGAATGTGTGTCTGGTTCTCATCGCTGAGGGCAAGGCTGAAAAGGCAGCTCCACTCCAATGCGGTAGTTATGCCTCGCTTTGGCAACAAGCTGATAGACAAAGAGGTAGTCTCTGATATAAATCTATTTATAGTATTCTACATACTTGTTATATTCATAGGGGCAATGTGCCTTTCCACTACCGGTTTGGATTTGCAGCAATCGCTTACAACCTCTTTGGCCTGCGTGGGCAATACAGGGCTTACCTTTGGCAGTTTAAGCTCCTTTGGCAGCTATAACGCCTTTCCTGCGGTAAGCAAACTTATATTCACCATAGAGATGTTCCTCGGCCGTTTGGAGATATATCCTATACTCGCCTTCATTGTTATAAGGAGATGGAGATAGAAAAGAAGCAGAGCAGGGATGGGAGAGCCCAAAGGGGCCAAAGAGAGAGAGGATTGGTAGATAGAATGGTGGCGAATATGCCTTTTGAACCATCTCCCTCCCAGTTGGAACTATTTGAAAAATTTGCCTCGTTTATATCTGCAGATGCCTCAAAAGAGTGGCTGATGCTTATAAAGGGATATGCCGGAACAGGCAAAACCACTGCTTTGGGGGCTATAATTAAGCTGATTAAGAGCTTGGGTATGAGGTGCATACTCCTTGCTCCAACAGGGCGTTCGGCAAAGGTGCTCTCCAACTATACGGGAGATAAGGCAAAAACAATACATAGGCAGATTTATAGGCAAAAAGATGTGGACCAGGAGTCTGTTTTCGGCTATTTTGTGCTGGATAAGAATAAGTTAAGCAACACCGTATTTATTGTAGATGAGGTTTCTCTTATAAATTCTTTTAGCGATGGCACCTCTATATTCGGCTCCGGAGACCTTATGTCCGACCTTGTGGATTATGTAAGGCAGAACTCCCCCAATCGTCTGATTCTGTGCGGAGATCCGGCGCAGCTTCCTCCTATTGGAATGGATAGCAGCCCTGCCTTGGATATGGGTTATCTGCAACGCTATTGCTCAGATGTGGTAGAGATATTTTTGAAAGATGTGTTACGCCAAAGCAGCGGCAGCGGAATATTGGTAAATGCTACGGCTTTAAGGCGGCAGATAGAGGAGGAGGATATGGCTCCGCCTCGTTTTAATGTATCGGATTATCCCGATTTTAAGTCAATTACAGGAGAGGCTCTTATAGAAACCCTGCAAGATGCAATCTCGGAATATGGGGCGCAAGAGGTGGTGGTGCTTTGCCGCTCCAATGCGCGTGCCAACAGATACAATGCCGGAATAAGGGCCAAGGTGCTCTATTTAGAGGAGCGGCTCTGCCCTGGCGACAGGCTTATGGTGGTTAAGAACTGCTACCGTTTTGAGGGGGCAGGAGGGGAGCTGGATTTTATAGCCAACGGCGATTCTGCCATACTGCTCAAAATATCTGATTACAAGGAGCGTTACGGTTTGAATTTTGCTCAGGCCACATTGCAGTTTCCCGATTATGATAACTTGGAGATAAGGGCCAGAATTGTGTTGGATACATTGGATTCTACCTCTCCTGCATTGAGCAGGGAGCAGCAAAGCGCTCTATACAACGGAGTGTGGGAAGACCACAGCGGCAAAAGCAGAAAGAGAGACAGGTATAAGGCCGTAAAGGAAGATCCGTACTATAATGCCCTGCAAATCAAGTATGCCACAGCAATAACAGGCCACAAATCGCAGGGTGGGCAATGGAAATGCGTATTCATAGATAACAGCATTTGGAGTGATGATGTAACCATAGATGATAAAAAATGGCTCTACACAGCAATAACAAGAGGTGTAGAAATGGTTTATTTGGTTAATTTTGGCAAGCAATATTTAGAATAGTTACAATATGATGAAAATGTTTAGAAAGATGAGTCCGGCGGTGCTGCTTGTGCTTTGTTCGCTCTGCTATGCAACAGTAACTACCGCTCAGCAGAAGAGAGATTTTACGCTCTCTCAACTTGCAAATAATCAGATACCTGCATCTGTGCAGAACTATCTCTACCAGCCACCTGTATGGGCTTCGGCAACAAAGCTGCTCTATACAGAAGGGTTGGCCGGCAAGCAGATGGAATATGATATTGCAACAGGAAAGAGCGCAGAGAATACCATAACATTTGCTACAACTCAGGCGAATGAGGCTACCGGCAGTTATATAGGGCGGATAATGAGCGCATTAGGCGGCTCGGCACAAAGGCGCGATATAGTAAATCCGGAGCTTAGCCCGGATGGCACAAAGATAGCCTTTACCTATCTGAACAATCTCTATGTATATGATAACCAAGGCAATACTCTTAAACAGCTAACCAAAGACGGCTCAGATGTTATTCTAAACGGCTATGCTTCTTGGGTTTACTTTGAGGAGATACTTGGCCGCGCAAGCCAATACAAAGCCTATTGGTGGAGCCCCGATAGCAAGAGCATAGCATTCTACCGCTTTGACGATTCTCAAGTGCCTATGTTCCCAATATGCGATATATCAAGCGTTAAGGAGCAGATTCAGGCAACCCATTATCCTATGGCCGGAGAGAAAAATCCAGAGGTTAAGATAGGATTTGTAACGGTGGCAGATGGCAAAACCGTTTGGGCCGATTTCAACCATAAAGATGACCAATATTTTGGAATTCCGTTTTGGAACAGCGAATCTACCAGATTCATAGTGCCTTGGATGCCTCGCGTGCAGCAGGATCTTTTGTTCTACTCCGTAAACCCTTCAAATGGCTCAAAAGAGGCCATTTACAAGGAGCATCAGGATACTTGGATAGATTGGCCGAGCCAGATGCAGTTTGTTGAGAACGGACTCTATATGGTGCGCAATTTTACCCTTTGGGATCAAATCTACTTCCTCTCGTTTGATGGTAAAATTCAGAAGCAGATAACCGATGGCAAGAATTGGGGAATCCGTTTTTTGAAGTTAGATAAGAAAAAGGGAGAGATTTACTTTACAGCAAAGAGGGAGATTAGCACCAGAGTAGATGTCTATAAGGTAGCTATAAAAAATGGCAAGATAACACGCCTCTCCACAGGCGAGTATAACTACTCAGCAGTTTCTATCTCTCCAGATTTTAAGCACTTTGCAGCCATCTGTTCAAATGCTCAAACTCCTAATATGTTGGTGGTTATGCCAACAGACGGCTCGCAAAAGATGAAGGTGTTAGCCTCTGCAAAAGGAGAAGATTTTGAGAACTACAACATAGCCATCTCAAAGATGGTTTATATTACCACTCCCGATGGCTACACCCTCCCGGGTAAAATAACTCTGCCTGTGAACTTTTCTCAGAGCAAGAGATACCCTGTTATAGTCTATATGTATGGCGGCCCTAACTCTCCTGTTGTCTCCGATAGCTGGAGCTATATATCGCGCAGCAACCAATGGTGGGCATATCAAGATGTTATACAGATTAGCATAGATCACCGCGGCAGCGGCCACGCCGGCAAGCAGGGGTGCAACTTTATGTATCGCAACTTCTTTGATATTGAGCTTAAAGACTTTATGGAGTGGGGTAAATACCTAAAGAGCCTTCCTTATGTAGATGCAGACAAGATTGGAATATACGGCTTCTCATACGGAGGCAGTATGGCAACTCTTTGTGTAACAGAGGGTAATGAGTACTTTAAGTATGGTATTGCCGGAGGTGGAGTATATGACTATATGCTCTACGACAGCCACTATACCGAGCGTTTTATGGATACTCCGCAGCGCAATCCTCAGGGATACAAGCGCACTATTATGGCGGAGAGAATTGCACGCTCCGGCTATAAGGGAGATTCTACCAACTACCTTATGCTCACTCACGGAGCGGCAGACGATAATGTTCATATTCAGAATACTATGGCTCTTGCTCTGGAGTTGCAGAAGATGGGCTATCAGTTTGATCTTATGATATATCCAACCCAGCTGCACGGCTATAGGGGAGCGCAGGGGAGATTCTCAGACTTTTCCGACTATCGCTTCTGGTACCGCCATCTTTTGGGCTGCGAGCCTCCTAAGGAGCTTGCGGCCGCCTACGCCCCAAAGGGTAAAAAGTAGAGCAGCGGATTCAACTCCCTAAAAAGCTACTGAGCAGCTCAATAAGTTCAAAAACAGAGTTTGCGATATAAGCGGTAAGGCTCCCTATAATGGGGAGCTTTGCTGTTATAATGGAGAGTATTGCAGAGTAGAGTCCGGCGGTTACGGCAGGCACTATCGTAACGGAACTTATAAGAGCTATTTTAGAGCTGCCGCCAAAAAAGTATAAAACTATTGGAAGCGTAAAGGCTTGACATACAATGCTAAGGCCAAGCAGGCAGAAAAAGCCGTAGAGTACCTTTTCTGCTATCAGGCAGAGAGGGCGCGGTATCTTCATTTGCTTTGCTCCTCTTCCAAAATGTGAGGAGAAGCGTTTTACGGAACTCTCAATGGTGGAAAAGCATAGGGCAATGCCGCAAACAGCCGCAAACGAGAGCATAAAGCCTATCTCACTCAGGCTTTTGGGGCTGAAAAAGAGTACTATTATGGCAGCAAGAGAGATGGAAGCAAGCCTGTTTTTGCGGGCAAATATGTAGCTGCTGAATTTCCAGACCACAAGCATAATTGCGGCTCTTGTAACGGATGGAGAAAAGCCTGTAATGTAGGCATATACAAATATGGCAAGGCTGTTTGCGGCAACTATCCCCAATCTTGGCACTCCGCCCTTTGCAAGCAGGGCTGTAAGCAGGGAGAGTAGCCCCCATATTGCCCCCACGTGCATACCGGAGAGGGCCAGGGCGTGGCTCGCTCCGCTTTTGCGCATCTGCTCTATGGTGGTGGGGGAGAGGGAGCTTTTATCGCCAATTAAAAGGGCGGAGGCCATTGCCCTATGCTCCTCTTTCTCAATAACATCTGCTATTTTTGCCGTAATGGTTTCTCTTATTTTCTGCCTGCTGCCTTCTCCCTTTTCCGCAATCTTTTTTAGGGTGCTGTTGTTGAGATATGGGGCGTAGGCGGCTCTCTTTGCCGCAATGCCTCTCTCTGCTCCAAGCAAAAAGAATGTGAGAGATATTACAATGGCAAAGAGGGGCTCAAACCTCTTGGCCTGCAATCTCCACCTCAATCTTATATCTGTATAAAGTGCTGCAAAAAAAAGGATTATACTAAAAACAAGTAGAAGGAGAGAGTTTTTGGGAATTGCTCCAAAAGCAGAGGCAACTGCCACTCCGCCCATAAACGAGAGAGATAATATCAAATCCAACCTCATCATATCCAACCCCTCATTTACTCTTTCTTTAAGGTTTAGCTATCTTGTAAAGGCGTGGCCAATATTTGCCGGTTATATATATGCTCTTGTCTAATGGATTGTAGGCTATGCCGTTAAGAACATCTGTAGCCTTTGTCCTGAGCTTTTGCGGCAATATGTTTGCGCACTCTATAATATCTGTAACAACTCCGGTAGCAGGATCTATAATCACTATATTGTCAGATAGATATACATTTGCCCAAATTTTGCCCTCTATCCATTCAAGCTCATTGAGATATTCAAGCGGCTTGCCGTTCAGCGTAACATTCAGCCTGCTTGTGCAGTAGAGCGATGCCGGATCCATAAAGTAGAGCTGCGAGCTTCCATCGCTCATTATAATGTTCTTGCCATCTGTTGTAATTCCCCAGCCCTCAGTAGGGTAGGAGGCTTTACCCACCTCTTTGAGTTTCTTCTCCGGATTGTTGAGGGTATAAACAAAGCAGATATGCTCCATCCAAGTAAGTATGTATAAATTCTGCCCAAAGGCGCAGGAGCCCTCAATAAAGTATTTCTTGTTGAATTTCCACTTTCGTATCCACTTGCCTGTCTGCAAATTAACCATAATAAGGTGGCTCTGCCCATATTGGCCGGTGGTTTCCCACAGCTGCCCGTCTAAAAAAAAGAGCCCTTGGGTGTATGAGCCAATATCGTGAGGAAATTCTGCCAATACCTTAATTTTATGCACTTTAGCTTTTGCTTGCGCCTGCATCTGCTCTGTGGCACCAACCAGCAAGGCCAGCACAAGGGTGCATACCAAAAGTGGAGTTGTAAATATCTTTTTTCTACCGTAATACATCTGCTCTCTCCCCAATTTAGCCTCTAACTATTTAGCCTTCATAGCAGCCTTTACAAAACTTACAAATATAGGCTGCGGACTCAATACGGTACTTTTTAGTTCCGGATGGAACTGTACTCCTATAAAGAAAGGGTGCTGTTTTACAGGCAGTTCTATAATCTCAACCAAGCCAGTATCAGGGTTGCGGCCGCTAAGCACAAGCCCTCCCTTCTCCATTGCGGCTGCATACTTTTCATTAAACTCGTAGCGATGGCGGTGGCGTTCAGAAATAAGTTTGCTGCCATATATCTTGTAGGCCAAAGTGCCCTCCTTAATTTTGCAGTCGTAAGCTCCGAGCCTCATAGTTCCACCCTTTATGGTAAGGCTCTTTTGCTCCTCCATAAGATCTATTACGGGATTGGTGGTTTGCGGCCTGATTTCCGTAGAGTTGGCATCTTCTAACTTTAGCACATTGCGTGCATACTCTATTACGGCAATCTGCATTCCAAGGCATATTCCAAAGAATGGAATTTTGTTCTCTCTTGCATACTGAACGGCCAAAATCTTACCCTCAATACCTCTGCCGCCAAAGCCTGGGGCTACAAGTATTCCATTCATTCCCTTTAGCATCTCCTTTATGTTATCCTTTGTAAGATGCTCGCTATGAATAGAATGTACCCTTACCTTGCAGTGGTTTGCCGCCCCTGCGTGTACAAACGATTCAAGTATAGATTTGTAGGCATCCTGCAACTCCACATACTTGCCCACAAGTGCAATATCGCACTCTGTCTTAGGATTAAAGAGATTCTTCAAAAACTCCTTCCAATCATCAAGTTGAGGCTCTTGCATACCCTTAATTTTGAGCTTTTTAAGCACAATGGCATCCAAACCCTGCTCGTGCAGCATCATAGGAACTTCATATATGCTCTTTGCATCTCGGCTCTCAAAAACAGAATCCTGTTTTACATTGCAGAAGAGTGCAATTTTGCGCTTCATACTCTCAGGCAGAGAGACCTCTGTGCGGCAGATTATAATATCGGGATTAAGACCTTCCTGCTGTAACATCCTAACAGAGTGCTGGGTAGGCTTTGTTTTAAGCTCTTGAGCAGCATTTAGGAAAGGCACCAAAGTAAGGTGGAGCAGCAGGCAATCTCCATCAGGCATCTCCCACTGCAACTGGCGCACCGCCTCAATAAACGGAGTAGATTCCATATCTCCCACCGTACCGCCAATTTCGGTAAGCACAATATCGTAGTTGCCGCTCTTGCCCAACAGTGTCATTCTCCTCTTTATCTCATCTGTAATGTGCGGAATAATCTGTACGGTCTTGCCAAGATATACGCCGGCTCTCTCATTGTCTATCACCGTCTTATATATTCTTCCGGTGGTAACATTGTTGGCCTGCGATGTGGCTACATTCAAAAATCTCTCGTAGTGGCCAAGGTCCAAATCGGTCTCCGCACCATCGTTGGTAACATAGCACTCTCCGTGCTCGTATGGGTTGAGAGTACCAGGGTCCACATTTATGTATGGGTCAAATTTCTGTATAGTAACTCTTAAACCTCTTGCTTTCAGAAGTTTTGCTAAAGAGGCGGCAAGAATGCCCTTGCCGAGTGAAGAAACAACACCGCCCGTTATAAAGATATATTTAGTATTCATATTTCTTATGGGATAAGATATTAACGGGTAACAAATATAGGCGCTTTTTAGGAGTATTCAAAACCATTTTATATATTTGCCGCCGCTTAGGGGTGCCGTAAGGCTGAGATTATACCCTTGGAACCTGATGCGGTTAGTACCGCCGTAGGGAGAGCAGAGAACCTTATCATTCCTAAGCATTTGAATTAAAAATGTTTACAAATGAAGAGGCTCTTTTTTTATTTTAAGACTTTTTGTGTCAAGGCTATAGCAATTTTTGCTGCTCTTTTTTTTATGCCGATAGTTTCATCTGCTACCTATGGCGGCAACACTCTGCCCATAAACCCCATAAACCCCATAAACACAGATACGCTCTCTCTTA
The DNA here is from genome assembly GCA_902797895.1 of uncultured Bacteroidia bacterium. GTDB lineage: Bacteria > Bacteroidota > Bacteroidia > Bacteroidales > UBA932 > Egerieousia. The sequence continues at coordinate 14,432 of CADBUS010000207.1, forward strand.
AAAAATTAGACAGCATAATAATATCCTCCTCCAATGTGGGGAGCAAAACTCCTGTGGCAAAAAGCTCCCTCACTCGCGCAGAGCTTCTTTCGCGCCCTGCATCTCACTCACTCCCAATGCTGCTTGGTTTGGAGCCGTCGGTAGTGGCAACAACAGAGGGGGGCTTGGGGCTCGGATATAGCAAGTTTTCCGTAAGAGGCTCAGATGCCTCGCGCACAAACATAACTCTCAATGGCATAGCAATTAACGATGGCGAGAGCCAGGAGGTCTTTTGGGTAAATATGCCCTCCCTCTCCAACTCTCTCCAATCTGTTCAGCTGCAAAGAGGAGTGGGAACATCATCCAACGGGCCCGGCTCATTTGGGGCTACTATGAATATGCTTACCAAAAGCTCCTCTGCCCAATCATACGCCACAGCCGATTTCTCCTTTGGCTCATACAGCACATATATGACCTCTCTAACTGCCGGAACAGGAGAGCTTAAAAGTGGCGCAGACAACAGATTCTCTTTAGATATAGCCCTTGCTCACAACAAAACAAAAGGATATATAAGAAATGCCAAGGCCAACCTCAACTCTCTCTTTTTGAGCGGCTCTTGGCGTAACACAAAGAATCTGCTGAGGCTCATATACATAATAGGAGACCAAAAGACAGGTATAACCTGGGAGGGATGCCCAATAGAGATATACCCAAAAGATCGCCGCTACAATGTGGCAGGCGAGTATAAAGATGATGAGGGGCGGATAAAGTACTACGATAACGAAACAGACAATTACACCCAGCACCATCTTCAACTGCACTACATACGCCATATATCAGATTATCTGAACTTTAAGGCAACACTCCACTATACTAAAGGAGACGGATACTATCAGAATTACAAATACGATACAAAGTTTTCAAAGTATGGTATTGAGAATCAGATAATAAGCGGAGTGGTGTATAAAAAGAGCGATTTCATAATCCGCCAGAGTATGGATAACAACTACTATGCAGGTCTGTTGAATCTAAACTATCAGAAGGGAGGGTTACAGATAAACAGCGGAGTAAATATATCTTATTACGATGGCGACCACTTTGGCAATCTCCTCTGGAGCAAGTACAACGCCAATATACCTGATAATTACAGCTGGTATTCCAACAATGGTAAAAAGAGAGAGGCAAGCGCATTTGTAAAGGCGGAATATGAATTGGGAGAGGGATTTACAGCCTTTGCCGATATTCAGCTGCGCCATATAGGCTTTGATTTGAGCGGAATGGATAAAGATTTTGTGGCTCTGGATAACAAGGCAAAGTACAATTTTCTGAATCCCAAGGCAGGAATAAACTATCGTATAAACAACAACAGCAGGCTCTATTTCTCACTCTCATCTGCCCATCGCGAGCCGAGCCGCAGCGATATAAAAGAGAGCATTAAGGCCGGCAAAACCAAAGAGCTAAAGAGTGAGGCAATGTTAGATTACGAGCTTGGGTATCAATATAGTAACGGCCATTTTGCAGCCTCTGTAAACCTCTATGCAATGGAGTATAAGAATCAACTTGTTGCAACCGGCCGTCTTACAGAAACCGGCTATGTTATACAGGAGAACATACCAAAAAGCTATCGCCGAGGAATAGAGTTGGCGTTAGCGTGGCGCCCTGTTCAACGCTTTGATATTGCGGCAAATGCAACAATATCCAGAAACAGGCTTAAAAATTACACCCTCTTTTTAGATGCCTACAACAATGCAACAGATTGGCTGCCTGTGCCACAGCACAAGCTATTTCTTAAAAGCTCGCATCTTACTCTCTCACCGGAGTTTATAGCCGCTGCGGTTGCTACATACTCTCCTATGGAGAGTGCAGAAATAGCCCTGCGCGGCAAGTATGTGGGAGAGCAGTATTTGGATAACTCCTCTATGGAGGTGGCAAAAGTGCCATCATATTTTGTGGCCTCGCTGGAGCTATCCAAGGCATTCCGCCTCACAAAAAGAGAGGATGGCAGAGGTCGCCTGAAAGCATCGCTCTGTGTAGATAATCTCTTTAACAACAAATACTACTCATACGGTTGGATTTATCGTGCTGTTTTTGAAGACCACTCACCGGACTATGTAGAAAAGGGAGTATATTCACAAGCCCCGATTCACTTTATAGCCAAACTATCGCTGAGTTTCTAAGATCTTATTTTGTAGCAGGTGTAACTTAATGGCAGATAAGGTATTATGTTGGAGATAAAGGCATATTTGGCAGAGCACTTTTTAGAGATATTCTCCCTTGTAACGGGAGCAATCTACCTCATATTGGAGATAAAGCAAAAGAATGTAATGTGGGTAGTCTGCATAATCTCCTCATCTGTAGCAGCAATGCTCTTTTTCCGCCAGCGCCTCTTTGGCTCTATGGCCCTCAATATCTACTATATCTTTACCGCCTTTTGGGGGCTTTGGAGCTGGATGAGAGATTCCCAAGCATTAAAACAGGCAAAGAATCAACACACAGAATATCAATACTCTGCAAAGCAACAGACAGAACTGCAAGATACTGCAAAGCAGCAATCAGCCCCCCTTCAAACGGAATCACAACAAACAATTCATATCAGGCGCCTAACAAAAAGTGTTGCAATCCTCTCTGCCGTAGCATTCATAATAGCCACCCCATTCCTAAAGCAACTGCTTATTCTGTTGGAGGGAGGGAGTACCACCCTCGATTCTATGGTCTTTATGCTTAGCATAATAGCAACTATTTGGCTTGTAAAGAGCTACTTGGAGCAGTGGCTGCTCTGGATTTTGGCAGACCTTCTCTCCACCGCAATGTGCATCACTCAGCAAATGTACTGGATGGCAGCCCTCTACGCAATGTACTCGGTGGTAGCCATCTACGGCTACCGCCATTGGAAACGCCACGGCGTTTATGTGTAAAGTGTAGCATATAGCTTCTGCCACTCAGCCCAATCTCTCCTCTATTTTTGTATATTTGTAGTCTAAAAATTTTTAATATGATACTTGTTGCAGACAGCGGCTCAACCAAGGTGGATTGGGTTGCAATTAAGGAAGATGGTACGGTTGTGGATGTTAAAACGGCTGGTATAAATCCGCTTTTTATTACTCAGGAGCAGATTATAGATACGCTTCAAACATCTGTGGCTCCTATAACAGATGGTAAGGTGCGGCAAATCTTTTTTTATGGGGCAGGGGTGTTGGAGACGGCTGCAGATGGATTGAAAAGTGCTTTTAATGAGGTGTTTGCAGGTGCGGAGTGCTTTGTGGCTTCAGACCTTTTGGCGGCGGCAAGGGCTCTTTGTAAAAATAGTGCGGGCATTGCTTGTATTATTGGTACCGGTGCAAACACCTGTTTTTATGACGGAGAGGCTATCAAGGCTAATGTTAATGCCGGAGGATATATTCTTGGCGATGAGGCATCTGGTGCATACTTTGGCCGCCGCCTGCTTTCAGACTTTATCAAAGGGCTGCTACCTAAGGATATAGAGAGCGATTTTATAGCCAAATACAACTTAGATTATCTTAAAATTGTGGACAAGGTCTATCGGCAGCCGGCTCCTAACCGCTATCTTGCAACCTTTGCCCACTTTTTGGAGCAGCACAGAGATACTGCCTATATGCAGAATCTTATAAAGAGCGGCTTCAAGGAGTTTATAATCAGGAATATATACAGCTACAACTACAAGGAGTATGCTGCCAATTTTGTTGGCTCTATAGCATATATTTTCAGAAGAGAGCTTGAAGAGGTTGCGGCAGAGTGCGGAGTTAAGATAGGGGTTGTTCTTCGTTCGCCGATAGATGGGCTTGTGGAGTACCATAAAGAGAAAATCTAAATAGAATAAACCATAGTATAAACCTCAAATTAAAGCATTATGGCATCTGACGATTCACAAGGTAACAAAATAACCGAGCAGGCTTCTCACTATGCCAATCTGGATAAGATGAGTACTCTTGAACTTTTACAAGGGATGAACGAGGAGGACAAGAGTGTTCCTATTGCTGTGGAGAAGGCTATTCCGCAGATAGAGAGCTTTGTAGATGCTTTGGTTGAGAGAATGAGAAAAGGGGGGCGTCTCTTTTACATTGGGGCCGGAACCAGCGGCAGGCTCGGCATATTGGATGCCTCTGAGATTCCGCCAACATACGGAGCTCCCTACAATTTGGTTATAGGTCTTATTGCCGGAGGAGATACTGCCATAAGAAAGGCGGTGGAGAATGCAGAAGA
>CADBUS010000208.1 GCA_902797895.1 uncultured Bacteroidia bacterium
GCTATGGTTTTACGCTCGGAGATAGGGGAGGTGCCGAGCTGCTCTAAAAGAGGGTTTATCTTTTGAGGCTCCAGCTTCTCTGTATTGAAAAGGGATATCAGCTTATCAATCACAGAATACTTCTCTTTCATCTGCCTATAACGCTGCTCAGATGCAAGCCCAAGTTCGTAGCCAAGTTTTGTAAGCCTGAGATCTGCATTATCCTGTCTTAAAAGTATTCTGAATTCTGCCCGAGAGGTAAACATTCTATAAGGCTCATCTACCCCCTTTGTTACCAAATCATCTATAAGAACTCCTATGTAAGACTCGTTTCTTTTTAGAATAAACGGCTCCTTTTTCATTGTGGAGAGAGCGGCATTTATTCCGGCCACCAGACCTTGTGCAGCAGCCACCTCATAACCTGTTGTTCCATTTACCTGCCCTGCAAAATAGAGCCCTTTTATATGGCGGCTTTCCAAGGTATGATAGAGCTGTGTGGGAGGAAAATAGTCATACTCCACAGCATAGCCCGGGCGGAATATCTCTACCTTCTCCAGCCCCTCTATTTTTCTCAAGGCATTAAGCTGTATTTTGAGTGGGAGAGAAGATGAGAAGCCCTGCAAATAGTACTCGTTAGTGCTCCATCCTTCCGGCTCAAGAAAAAGCAGATGGCTCTCCTTATCTGCAAAGGTCCTCAGCTTATCCTCTATACTTGGACAGTAGCGCGGCCCGATTCCCTTGATTGTTCCGGAAAATAGGGGAGAGTATTTGAAGCCCCGTTTGAGTGATGAGTGAACGCTCTTGTTTGTATGAACAATATAGCAGCACATTTGCTCTATATTTGTCTGTATTGCCGAAGGAACATTCAAAAAAGAGAATCGCTGAGGATTTTGATCCCCCTGCTGACAAATCAAAGAGGAGGTATCTATAGAGCGAATATCTATACGCGGAGGAGTTCCTGTTTTCATCCTTCCGGAAACGATTCCGGCTTTTTTTAACTGCTTGGTAAGGCCGTATGAAGCCGGCTCTCCAACTCTGCCTCCATCTGCCGAATTTGTGCCTATAAACATCTTTCCCTCCAAAAATGTTCCTGCTGTGAGAATAACTCTGCCGGCGGAAAACTCGGCCCCCAAAGCGGTAACAACTCCTTTGATTTTTTGCCCCGATTTTTCACCGGTCAACAGAAACGAAGAGACCGTATCTTGCCAGATTGAGAGATTGGGAGTATGTTCCAAAACATATCGCCAATTAAGTATAAAGTATTGTCTGTCGCATTGTGCCCTGGGGCTCCAAACTGCCGGCCCTTTGGAGCTGTTCAACATTCTGAACTGCACCGTAGAGGCATCCGTTACAAGCCCCATATAGCCTCCGAGAGCATCTATCTCTCTAACTATCTGTCCTTTAGCTATACCTCCTACAGAAGGATTACAAGACATCTGAGCTATCTTGTTCATATCCATAGTAATAAGCAAAGTTTTGCAACCCATTACGGCAGAGGCTCTTGCAGCCTCGCATCCGGCGTGGCCGCCGCCTATTACTATTACATCATATCTATTGCTGAATGTTGACGGCATTGGTTGTTCTCTTTTAGAATGATACCGATATTCTGCCCTCTGCAAGCTCCTTCTCCAATAGCATAAGGGCCTCGTTTTCCGCCTGCCTCATTTTTTTCTTCTTATATGGTGTAACATCGTCATATCCAATGATATGGAGAATCCCGTGTATCATCACTCTACATAACTCGCACTCAAAATTAGGAGAGAAGAGCTGCGGATATTTTTCTGAGTTGGATTTAACCATCGGGAGGCTGATAAAAAGATCTCCGCTTACTATATAATCTTCCCGATAGTTGAATGTTATTATATCTGTGTGGTAGTTGTGGGAGAGGCTCTCTCTGTTGAGATTGAGCAGATAGCTCTCCGAACAGAAGATTATATTTATCTCTCCGGCTTGTAATCCGTTGTCTGTAAGCACTTTATTAAACCAGCCGGATATAATTCTTTTTCCTTTTAGGGTTGCTGAAATATCTTCTGATATGAAACTTACCATTATTTATTGATGTTTTATTGAGGATTAAATATTTGAGCAGATGGTTTTAACTTTTATTTTTGCCGAAGCAAAATTAATAAAAAAGATTATGGCTAAAGTAAGTGTCATTGGCGCCGGAAATGTTGGCGCATCTTGTGTGGAGGCTATGCTCCACTTAAACTTCTGCTCAGAGATTGTTTTGCTTGATATTAAAGAGGGTATATCTGAGGGCAAGGCAATGGATATGATGCAGGCTGCAAAGCAGTATGGTACAAATACAAAAATAATTGGTGTAACTAACGACTATTCAAAAACAGCAGATTCAGATGTTGTTATAGTTACATCCGGAGTTCCAAGAAAACCCGGAATGACAAGAGAGGAGCTCATTGGAGTAAACTCCAAGATAGTAGCCTCTGTTACCGAGAGCGTTTTGAAATACTCTCCAAAAGCAATTATAATTGTTATTGCAAATCCTATGGATCCTATGACATACCTGGCTCTCAAGAAGAATAATCTGCCTAAGCATCAGGTTGTTGGAATGGGCGGCCAGTTGGATTCAAGCCGCTTTACATACTATCTCTCACAGGCTTTGAATGTGCCTGTAAGCGATATTGAGTGTATGGTTATTGGAGGCCACGGAGACAAGACTATGATTCCTCTCATCAGGTTTGCTGCCTACAAGGGAATACCTGTTACAAAGCTGCTCTCAAAAGAGGAGTGCGACAAGGTTGTTGCAGATACTATGGTTGGCGGTGCCACCCTTACCAAATTGTTGGGAACAAGCGCTTGGTATGCTCCAGGTATGAGTGCGGCAACTATGGCTAAATCCATCATTATGGATGAGAAGAAGATGATACCTTGCTGCTGCTATCTTGAGGGAGAGTATGGAGAGAATGATTTGAGCATAGGAGTTCCTGCAATAGTTGGCAAAGGTGGATGGGAGAGAGTTATTGAGCTTGAGCTTAACGATGAGGAAAAGGCTCTCTTTAAGGCAAGTGCAGATGCCACAAGAGCAACTGCCAATGTACTAAAAGAGCAGAATCTTATTTAATTATAAATAAGGCATTTACAACAAGTTTACTCATAAAAATTTTATAATATGGAAATCAAGAAATCAAACAAAGCCAGTTTGGAGAACAAGAAGGTCTTGTTCCGCGAGATTGGTATGATTGCCGCTCTGGCAATTGTTCTTGGCGCCTTTGAGTGGAGTTCTACAGATAAGACTGTTGATACTCTCACAAGCGGACCTGCTGTTATAACAGAGGAAGAGCAAGTTCCTATTACACAGGATACTCCTCCACCTCCACCGGAGCAGATAAAGGAGCCTGTAATGACAGAGGAGCTTCAGATTGTGGAGAACGATGTAAAGGTTGAGACAGAATTTATCAGTTCAGATGATAGCAACCAGAAGATTGAGATAAAGTCTTACATTGAGGCAAAGCCTGTTGAGGAGGCAGAGGAGGTTGAGGAAGAGATTCCATACGCAGTGGTTGAGGAGAAGCCAAAATTCCAGGACAAGGATGCAAATGAGTTTACCAAATGGGTTTATGCAAACTTGGAGTATCCGGAAATTGCAAAGGAGAATGGTATTCAAGGCCGTGTAACAGTGCAGTTTACAATTGATAAAGATGGTTCCGTTAAGAATGTAAAGGTTCTTAGAGGCGTTGACTCATCTTTGGATAA
>CADBUS010000209.1 GCA_902797895.1 uncultured Bacteroidia bacterium
AAGAACTTATATTAACAAATAAATTTTAACGCTATGAAAAGAATTATTTCAATTTTCGCCCTGACACTTTTGGCCGGCCTTTTTTTATTCTCTTGCAAGGGTAAAACAGAAGAGATTGTTAAAGCCATTAACCCAGAGGAGGTGGTAACCAAGGCACTAAAATGTATGATGGACAAAGATTATGAGGGCTATGTAAAACTTGTTAAGATGAGCGATGAAGCTATGAAAAGCGATAGCAAGAAGAAAAAGGCTCAGGATCAGTTGCTCTCCTTAATCAAAGATAAGATGGAGACTGAGGTAAAAGAGAAGGGAGGTATTAAAGACTACTCTGTAGGCAAGGCCATTATAGATGGTGAAAAGGCAAGAGTACCTTACACTATAACATACGGCAATGGTGAGACTGCAGAAGAGGAGATGAGTATGATAAATACAGAGAAAGAGGGCTGGATGATAGATATGGGTAAATAGTACAGATGAGGTTAAACTATCGTACTTTACTCTTAATCAGCCTTGTTCTGCTGATTATAATGTTTTTCGGAAAGGTATATACATCTTATATACCTTTCCTTGTTCTTCTTGTAATTACTACGGCCATTTCCGCACTCAATCTCTTTCTTGTAAACCACAAGAGTTTGCAGCTGCGCCTTGCTATCTATAACACAATAGTTCTGATAGCTTTTCAGATTTGGATAATCTATCTCTTTGTACAGATAAAGAATAGTACCGGAATGGGATTTGTGCGCTTTCCGCTCTCTACCGTCTTTCCAATAATATGTGCAATACTGCATATATTAGTTATAGGTATGTTGCGTAAAAGTGCTGCTGCAGAAGATGTTGCCGCTACTCTAAAAAAATTTAAGAAGCGCGAGGCCAAAAAGAGTAAACGCAAATAGCTGTTCCTCTGAATAATAGCCATCCCTCTGAGCAGTTTCCTCGTCACTCTGAACGAATCTCGTCACTCTTCGCTATTCCTGTCACTCTGAACGAAGTGAAGAGTCTTTGGAACCTATTCTCCATTACAGCCTTTCTTTTAGCATCTTCACAAGTTCTTGATACCGTACAAGCCCCCAACTCTCTTGCAGCTCAGATAGATAGCGCGGTGGCACCTCGCTCGCAAAGCGGTCTATGTAAATATCGCTACGCAGCCGCTTGATAAACTCTGCAATAAAATCTAAGTAGCCATTTAGTGTAAAGTGGTGGAAATCCTCCTTGCGCTCTGCAAACTCTCTCTCCATAGCGGTACCCTTTATAATCTGCAACTGGTGGAATTTTACAGCTGTAACAGGCAGAGAGTTAATTATTTGCGCCTCGTCTGCCATCATCTGCAAACTCTCTCCCGGTAGCCCGAATATAAAATGGGCACATTGGGTAATCCCCCTTGCGGCTGTAGCCTCTACCGCCACCCTCGCCTGCTCAAAAGTATGCCCTCTGTTAATCCTTTCAAGAGTTTTATTGTAACAGCTCTCTATGCCATACTCTATAATAATAACCTTATTCTTAGATAGTTGGGTAAGGTAATCCAACTTTGCTTCATCTACACAGTCCGGCCTTGTGCCAATAACAAGCCCCTCTATCTGCGGATGTTCCAAGGCTCGTGAATATAGCTCCTTCAATCTCTCCAAAGGAGCGTATGTGTTGCTGTAAGATTGAAAATAGGCAATATATTTTTGAGCCTTGCGATAGCGAACTTTATGGAACTTAATCCCCTCATCTATCTGATAGTGAATATCTCTGTCGGGGGTAGCATAGTTGGGATGAAACGCATCGTTAAGACAAAAAGTGCAGCCACCGTAACCCTTCTCCCCATCGCGATTAGGACAGCTAAAACCTCCGTCTATCACCACTTTCTGCAAACGGCTCCCATATTTCTGCTTAAAGAAATCTACAAAACTGCGCAACTCAAAACTCTTTTGCTCCATAACTTTCACTCCCCAAAAATAGATATAATCTGCAATCGCCAACCCCTAAATTGTGTATTTGGGAGGATTTTAGTATATTCGCCAAAATATTTTAACCGGTAACTAAAATCTAAGCTTATGCCGCAGAAATCTACACAAAAGACCAGTAAAAGCCAAATCGGAAAGATTGTTTTTGAGGGGCTTACATTTGATGATGTGCTTCTAATTCCGGCAAAATCCGCAGTTTTGCCTCGCGAGGTAAATATCGCCTCAAAGTTTACAAGGGAGATAACATTGCAGGTGCCAATTGTTTCTGCAGCAATGGATACCGTTACAGATGCCAAGATGGCCATTGCCATTGCGCGTGAGGGCGGTATTGGAGTTATACACAAGAATATGCCTGTAGAGAGCCAGGCAGAGCACGTGCGCAAGGTTAAGAGGGCGGAGAACGGAATGATATACGATCCAATAACAATATCTGAGGGGGCGGTTGTGGCAGATGCTCTCAAAATTATGGCGGAGCACCATATAGGCGGTATTCCTGTGGTAGATTCCAAGAAGAGACTTATTGGAATTGTAACCAACAGAGATTTGCGCTTTGTTACCAGCCGCCGCAAGCCAATTAGTGAGGTTATGACTAAAGAGAATCTTGTAACTACCACAAGTACAGACTTGAAGGAGGCTACAAGATTGCTTCAGAAGTATAGGATAGAGAAGCTGCCGGTAGTGAACAACAAGGGTGAACTTATAGGGCTTATCACCTACAAGGATATTACAATGATAAAAGACAATCCGGCCGCAAGCAAAGATTACAAGGGCAGGCTTTTGGCTGCCGCTGCGGTGGGTGTCTCTTCTGATACAATCCAAAGGGTTGATATGTTGGTGGAGGCTGGGGCAGATGCCATTGTTATAGATACAGCCCACGGCCACTCTGTTGGAGTAATGGAGACTATCAAAAAGGTGCGCAAAGCCTTTAAGGGGCTGCAGATTGTGGCAGGCAACATAGCCACAGCAGAGGCAGCCAAAGCTCTTGCCGGGTGCGGCGTAGATGCAGTAAAGGTGGGTATAGGGCCAGGCTCAATCTGTACTACAAGAGTTGTTGCAGGGGTAGGTGTGCCGCAGCTGACTGCCATAATGCTTGCCTCCAATGCTCTCAAAAAGAGCGGAATACCTGTGATTGCAGATGGCGGAATACGCTATTCGGGAGATATTGTTAAGGCTCTTGCCGCAGGTGCCAGCACAATTATGGCAGGGTCTTTGTTTGCAGGTGTGGAGGAGTCTCCTGGCGAGACCATAATCCTTAACGGAAGAAAGTTCAAATCTTACAGGGGTATGGGTTCGCTTGAGGCTATGCAGCAGGGCTCCAAGGATAGATATTTCCAAGATATGGAGGATGATATAAAGAAACTTGTTCCGGAGGGGATTGTGGCGCAGGTGCCGTACAAGGGAACTCTGAACGAGGTTATATATCAGCTCTGTGGAGGATTGAGGGCAGGTATGGGGTATTGCGGAGCAGAAAATTTAGAGAAGCTAAGAGAGGCTGAGTTTGTGAGAATTACATCTGCAGGTGTAAAAGAGAATCACCCTCACGATGTTACCATTACTCGTGAGGCGCCAAATTACAGCCCTGAGATATAAGAGAAGTTTATGCGTGTAAAGTTTGTATTGTTTGCGGCTGTTTTTGCCGCCTTGAGCCTGTTCCACAGCAGAGCATACGCTCAGGTTTATAGCAAAGGTTTGATTGATAAGAGTGTTGCTGTTGTTGGCAACGAGCATATTCTGCTCTCTCAGCTTGAGGAGCAGGTGCAGCTGATGTTGGCCAACGGTGGCCCTATGCAGGAGGAGAAGCTGATGCGCTGCCGTATTTTGGAGCAGATGCTACAGCAGAAGCTCTTTCTGAATCAGGCAAGATTGGACAGCCTTACTGTGCGCAGCGAGTATGTTGAGGTTGAGATAAATGAGAGGTTAGATCAAATAATGTATCGTATGGGCGGGCAAAAGGAGACAGAGGCCTACTTCAAAAAGCCGCTCTTTAGAATAAAAGAGGATTGGCGGGCTCTCTACAACGAGCAGAATCTTATCCAACAGGCTCAGCAGCAGCTTGTTTCTGGTATAGCCCAGCTAACTCCAAGCGAGGTGCGCAAGTTCTACAAAACTGTAAGTAAAGATTCGCTGCCGGTTATTCCAATACAATACAAAATCAGCCAGATAGTTCTCCACCCATCTAAAGAAGATGCAGCTATAGCGGTTAAGGAGAGGCTGTTGGAGTTCAGGCAGAGAATACTGAACGGAGAAAAGTTCTCCTCCCTGGCCGCACTCTATTCTGAAGATCAAGGCTCTGCATTAAGAGGCGGAGAGCTTGGTATGGCTCCGCGAGCTATGTATTGGCCGGCCTTTTCAGATGCGGCAATGGCTCTTAAAGAGGGGCAAATCTCTCAGATAGTGGAGACTCCGGATGGCTTTCATATAATACAAATGGTTGAAAAAGACGGAGATATGTTTAACGCAAGGCATATACTCCTAAA
>CADBUS010000210.1 GCA_902797895.1 uncultured Bacteroidia bacterium
ATAGCTTAATATAGATTAAAACTCTGCATTCTTTGGTGTTCTTGGGAATGGGATTACATCTCTGATATTCTGCATTCCGGTAACAAATAGCAGCAACCTCTCAAAGCCAAGTCCAAAGCCGCTGTGAGGACAGGTACCCCAACGTCTTGTATCAAGGTACCACCATAGATTTGAGGTGTCCATCTTCAGCTCCTCTATTCTGCTCATTATCTTCTCGTATGAGGCCTCTCTCTCGCTGCCGCCAATTATCTCGCCAATCTTAGGGAAGAGCACATCCATTCCGCGAACAGTCTTTCCATCATCATTTTGCTTCATATAGAAAGCCTTAATCTCCTTAGGGAAGTCTGTAAGTATCACCGGCTTGTTGAAGTGCTTCTCCACAAGGAATCTCTCGTGCTCGCTCTGCAAATCGGTACCCCAATGTACAGGGAACTCAAATTTTTCTCCGCTGGCGGTGAGTATATCTATTGCCTGAGTATATGTAACCCTCTCAAATGTTGTGGCAACTACGCCTTTCATTCTCTCTATCAGCCCCTTGTCAAACATATCGTTTAGGAACTGCAAATCCTCGGCACAGTTATCAAGCGCATACTGCACAAGATACTTTATAAAGTCCTCTGCAAGCTCCATATTGTCTGTTATATCGTAGAATGCCATCTCCGGCTCAATCATCCAGAACTCAGCAAGGTGGCGAGGAGTATTGGAGTTCTCCGCCCTGAATGTAGGGCCAAAGGTGTAAATCTTTCCGAGCGCAGTTGCACCAAGCTCACCCTCAAGCTGTCCGCTAACGGTAAGAGCTGTCTGCTTGCCAAAAAAGTCTGTTGAAAAATCAACCTCTTTCTTATCCTCTGTGAGCGGAATATTCTTCAGGTCCATTGTAGTAACTTGAAACATTTCTCCGGCACCCTCGCAATCGCTCTCTGTAATCAGCGGAGTATGAAGATAATAGAAGCCGTGCTCATTAAAGTATTTATGTATGGCAAAGGCCATTGCATTGCGGATTCTCATAACGCAGCCAAAGGTGTTGGTGCGCATTCTAAGGTGGGCTATCTCTCTAAGAAACTCCATAGAGTGCCCCTTCTTCTGCAACGGATAATCTGCCGGATCTGCCTTTCCGTAAATCTCTATCTCATCTGCCTGCACCTCAACATTCTGCCCAGCCCCCATACTCTCAACCAACCGCCCCTTTACACACAGACAGGCGCCGGTAGAAATATCTTTCAAAAACTCCTCATTAAACTTTGCACCATCGCACACAATCTGCATATTCTTGATTGTACTGCCATCGTTAAGGGCTATAAAGGAGACATTTTTGTTGCCTCTCTTTGTTCTAACCCAACCCTTTACAACTACCTCACATCCAGGCTCACAACTAAAGAGCTGCTGAATGTTTTTTCTATTCATTTCTCCCATAATATGCTAACTTCTTAAATCTTATAAAACGCGCACAACAAAGTACGCCTGCTATTTTACATATTTTCTTATGGCATCTGCCCAAATTTTGTAACCGCTCTCTTTAAGATGGAGTCCATCATTGGTTATAGCCGGATTCATAACCTGCTCGTTTGCAGGCTTTTTAAGAGCCGCCTTGCCACCATCCAAAAAGAGAGGATATATATCCAAAAATGTAACTTGCTCCTCTTTAGCCATTTGCGCAAGCAGACCATTTATCTTAGAGATTTCAGCTGTTTTGCCTGTAAGCAGTTTATAACGGCCAAAGCTCTCATTTATAGGGAGCAAGCTCTGTAAATATATTTTTGTTTTAGGACTCTCTCTCTTTATTCTCTTAACCACATTCATAATACCGTTGGCAATAGAGTCTGCACTCAAATTGTGGCTTACATCATTGGCTCCTGTGAGCAGAAATATAGTTTTAGGTTGGCCTTCCAATATAGTACTCAGGCGGTTATCTATGCCCTCAAAAGTATCGCCATTTATACCTCGGTTACGAATTGCGCCACCACTCTTTTTCAGCTTGGCATTTACGGAGCTGAAATACTCCTCCCACTTGCCAGACTCTGTAAGCGAGTTGCCAAGGAAAACAATATCATTGCCGCTTATTGGAGCCTCGCTCTTAAAGGATTCTCTCCTCTTATAGTAATGCTCTGAATAGTAAGGAACTGCATTCATAGCCTTTAAGATATTTAGCGGAATATCTGTATTGTTTATTCTGCCTGCAAAGAGATTGCTCCCTGC
>CADBUS010000211.1 GCA_902797895.1 uncultured Bacteroidia bacterium
CCATTGTTTACGGTTAGTAGCATATCTGCTTGCTCGCTGTTTTCCAGAGAGTTGGCTGGGAACTCATCTTGGAAGGCAAAGTATCCTTCAGAGGCGTTGTAGTTCTCCAAATAGTGCATCTGATTACTTGGAAAGAGTTTTTTATATGTCTGGCGATAAGGGCTAAAACTTATTCCACCGTGCATAAAAAGCTCCATCTGCGGCCATATCTCAAGTATATTGCTTTTACCGCTGTGTTCAAGTATCTTGTTGAGCAACACTAAATTCCAGCTCGGTACTCCTGAGAAGTTAGAGACATTTTGCCCAATGCTCTCTTTGCAAATCAGTTCCACCTTTTTTGCAAAGTCTCCTATTAGGGCAACTTTTTTGCTCGGAGTTCTTATAAGCTCCACAATAGTTGGAGAGTTTTTGAGCATAACGGCAGAGAGGTCTCCCTCAAAGCCGTAAGCTCCTCCGTTATAGCTATCTACCGGAGTTACGCTGCCTCCCAATGTAAGTGCTTTTGAGGAGAATATGCGGCTTTGCGGATAGTGGCGCACATAATTTACAAGCATACGCTTCATTCCACCAAAGTGGGTAACCCTTAACGAATCGGGAGTAAGAGGAATATATTTGCTTTTCTCTGAACTTGTGCCGCTTGATTTGGCATACCATTTAACTTTCTGATTCCAAAGCACATAATCTTCTCCCTGCCTAAGCCTCTCTATGTACGGATGCAGCTCCTCATATCTAAAGAGCGGTACCCTCTTTTGGAACTCGCCAAGCGATTTTATTTTAGAGAGCCCCATCTGTTTTCCGAACTTGGAGTATTGCCCGCAGTTTATAAGGGTGTTGAACACACCGCTCTGATATTCAGCAGCGTGCTCTCTACTGTACTCTATCTCACGCAACAGCTTTTTGTGGAGAGCAAGCACAACCTTGTTTATATGGCAGGCAATGGTATTAGAGCTCATACTGCATAAATAGTTTGGCTTTGCAAGTTAAATAAAATAGGGCACTATTTCAAAACCGAGAGATTTTGGGCTAAGCAAACAGCTCCCTGAGCACCGGCAGAGATTTCAACTCCATTTTATATGAGCTATGATAGCTTATGTACTCTATCAGCTTTTGAATAAAGAGATTGCGCTCGCGGCCGCTGCACTCAATTGTGTGGAGCCTCTCCAAAGGGGTGGAGAGAATGTTGTGTAATAGCTGCGATTCTATAGGCGAATAGCAGAAATTGCTCAAGTAATCTCCTACAAATCTTGCATTTACAAAGTTGAAGTAAGGCTCGGCAGCAGAGTAGTTGTCTGTTGGCATATAGCCCAAAGCCTTGCAAAGGCTTGCAGTAAAATGGAGATGAAAGTTCTCCACTCCGCTCTCCATACTGTCCAATACCATAACGGAGTGGGTTATAAAATTGAATAGCTGCGGATTATTCTCTACCTCTCTCACACACTTTGTAAGCAGCTCGCACATATATATTGCAATTGCACTTTTGCGAACATCTGTTTTAAGAGAGGTGGCTCCGTAAGCCTCTGATGCCTCGCATATTATTGGTAGTCCTGCACCACTGCTGCCGGTATTGGCGTGCCTTTGGCGTGCTGTTATATTTAGTATGGAGAGCGGAGCAAGCAGATTGCTGCGGCTAACTCTTTTGCCTGCAAAATAGTAGTAGGCACACCGCCCGTGGCTATCTGAATAGGCATTTACCACCACCCCGTTGTCTGAGTGCTTTATTGTATGCAGTACAATTATTTTGCAGCTACTTAACATACTAACAAACTCTTGATTTACTTTGCCGCAGGAAGTTTTGCAAGAAATTCCCCTAACATTCTCATTGCAATGCCCCTATGCGATATTGCATTTTTCTCCTCCGAACTCATTTGGGCGAGTGTTATATTGTATCCCTGCGGAATAAAGATGGGATCGTAGCCAAAACCATTTGTGCCACTCTCTTCCATAGCAATGCAACCCTCCATAACTCCCTCAAATGTATGTACTTTACCGTCAAGAATAAGCGAAATTACTGTGCGGAAACGCGCTGTGCGGTTGATGGGAGTTACGCTTTGGCTCTGCACTCTCTTTAGCTCGCTAAGCAGCTTCTCTATATTGGCCTTAAAATCTTTGCCCTCTCCAGCGTAGCGGGCAGAATATACACCCGGGGCTCCGCCCAACGCATCTACCTCAAGGGCGGTATCATCTGCAAAACAATCTCTGCCGAGTCTGTTCCAGATGTAGCGGCTCTTAATGAGCGAGTTCTCCTCTATTGTAGAGCCTGTTTCCGGAATTTC
>CADBUS010000212.1 GCA_902797895.1 uncultured Bacteroidia bacterium
CTGCTCACCAAAGGGGGCGGCTCCAAACTCTCTATGGTAAACGATTTTTCGGTTGGCTATCTGCACGAGTGGAGCAACAACTTTAACAACAGCATAGCAATAGAGCATAGGCGAATATTCTCAAACCGCTATGTTCCAATGTTTACTCCGGATAGCTCTCTGCTCAAATCGGTAGCGGCCAATCAGATTCACTACACCGCCCGCTTCTCCTGGCAAGAGAGCGTAACAAGAGGAGCTTTTGACAAATACTATCTGCACACCAACTATCCTATAATAACGATAGATTTGATAGGAGCTGTAAAGGGCTTATCCAACAACGATTACGGTTTTTTCAGAACAGAGGGAACGATAGACTACACACTGCCGTTGCCACCGCTTGGAGAGTCGCGTTTCCGCCTTAACGGAGGAAAAATTTGGGGCAATGTTCCATATCCGCTGCTAAAAATACACGAGGGCAACGGCACCTATTTCTTTGACCCTAACGCATTTGCCTGTATGGATTTTTACGAGTTCGCCTCAGATAACTGGGCCACATTCTTTTTCCAGCATAATTTCAAAGGAGTTGTACTTGGCAAGTTGCCGCTGATAAAGCGGTTGCAGCTAAGGGAACTCTTTACCTTCAAGGCCGGCTACGGCACACTCTCAAAAAGCAATAGCGGAATACTCCTTTTCCCTACCGGAATGAGTTCGCTCACAAAACCTTATATGGAGATAGGCGTAGGGCTCTCCAACATATTCAGAGTAATAAGAGTAGATTATTTCTGGCGCCTTACCCACCGCCACAAAACAATAGATGGAGTGCGCCAAAAGGCAAAACACCGCTCCGCACTCAACATAGGTATAGAGTGGAGTTTCTAAGGAGAGTTTTCTTATTCGGGAATAACTCTTTTTGCCACCTGCTTGGCAGCATAATCTATCGGGATACTGACTATATAACTCAACAACAACATAACAATGTAAATGAGAGCAGGATAGCGCAATCCATAGATAAAATCGTGAAAGAGATAGTAGCAAAAATATGTATGTATAAGCCACATTACTAAGCATTTGAGGCCAAGTGCATATAGAACCTTATCTACTGTTTTACCGCGCTTTATATTTACAAATAGCAATATAAATGCGAGAGCGTAAAAAGAGTTTAGAATATCTGTGTTTATGATTATTCTGCATATAATAAGAGCTATCAGAAGAGATAATGCAAGTGGGCTTACCAAACACTCTGCCAAACCACACCTTTTTACAACAGAGCGCAATACTCTATGTACAAGCTCTTTCAGCCGGAGAGAATATATAAACACACCCAATAAAAAAGGAAGGATAAAACTTGACACAAGGGTTAGCAGATAGAGGGGGCGCGCCATACCCTTTTCACCCACCCTGCTTATAAGAAAGGCGGCAACAATACTGAGCAGAAGTGCAGATATAAACGAGAACAGATTACCCAATCTCTCTTTTAATTTGAACAGATAATACGATAGCAATGAGACAATTGAGTAGGGTAACAAAAACCAGCTCTCCGCATTATAAGTGTAGCGATAGCCTATAACATTCCCCACCATTTTTACCCAAGAGCCCGGATATTTTTGCGGAGCTATAAAGCAACCCAACCCCACAAAAATTATTAGAGTTATCCAATAACAAATATAGAGTTTAAGCACTCTTATCAGCTGTTTCTTGAGATATTCTCGGTAATTCACAGCCCCCTTTTTATACCCCACATACTGCCCATATCCGCTAATTATCAAAAACATAGCCACAGGATTTGCCGCCCTGGCAAGTAAGCTCACAAGTGGAATATCACCAAAAAAGATACTGTTTTTGCACATTTCCACATTTTTAGAAACGCAGAAAAGATGAAGAAAAAGCATTAGAATAAAAGCTATCCCCTGAAGGATTTTGCTCTCTTGCTTTGTCAATCTCCCCTCTCTCCTCTCAAACTGCATGTTGGAGAGCTCTTCAATAAGAGTTTTTGCCATAGCATTAAACAATTAGATTAAACAAAAGAAGAGGAGAGCCACCGCAAAAAAAAGAGAAGAGGGAAACTATGTCACAAATTATTGTCTTTTACAGAATAAGCAGAAGATACAATCTTGAGATTGTACCAAGCAACGAGGCAAATGTTACAAACCTCTGCCTATGTAAAACGAGAGAGCAAGAGAAAAATAATTATCTTTACAATCTGTAAACCTATCGCGATAATTATTATAAAACAACAGATATGAAAAAGTATATTGAGCAGAACAAAGATCGCTTCTTTGAGGAGCTTTTTTCTTTGATGAGGATTCCTTCCATCAGTGCAAAAAAAGAGCACAAAAAGGATATGGTTAAATGTGCTAACAGGCTGAAAGAGCTTCTGCTTAAGGCAGGTGCAGATGAGGCCGCGGTATATGAAACCACAGGCAATCCTGTAGTGTTTGGAAAAAAGGTTGTGGATCAAAAGGCCAAGACGGTGCTTGTTTACGGCCACTACGATGTGCAGCCGGCAGAGCCGCTTGAGAAGTGGAACTCAGATCCCTTTGAGCCTCAAATTCACGATGGTGCAATCTGGGGAAGAGGAGCAAACGATGATAAAGGGCAGCTCTTTATGCACATCAAGGCTTTTGAATATCTGCTCAAAACCAAGCAGTTAAAGCACAATGTAAAGTTTATCTTTGAGGGAGAAGAAGAGATAGGCAGCCCATCGCTGCCTGCTTGGGTTAA
>CADBUS010000213.1 GCA_902797895.1 uncultured Bacteroidia bacterium
GTAACCATTCCACCGCCTTGCCCTACATAGCCATAATCTGCATCTGCCATCTCCCCCGGGCCGTTTACTATACAACCCATAACGGCAATTCTAACTCCTTTAAGGTGAGCGGTTTTTTCCTTTACTAAATTGAAGGTCTCCTCCAAATTGTATTGCGTTCTGCCGCATCCCGGGCAGGCTATATATTCCGGATGGAAGAATTTTCTCCTTGCCCCTTGCAGCAAATCCTCTTTAAGCTGCTCTATCTTTTGAGGGGCAAAAGGCGCCTCTGTTATCTGAAAATCATCTATCTTTTTCTGTAGCAGCAGAGTACCGATAGCGCACGCTGCCCGTATTATAAAGCTGTTCCAATCCTGCTCTGTGCCGCAAATAAGGCTGAAAGGAATGTTAGGGATAGCCTCCGTTTTTGCCTGCTCCAAAATGGTTTGCTCTATATTTTTCCAGCAATCCCCTTTATAGTAATTGACAATAGTCTCTCCTGCTGCTATCTCATTTACAGGATTTTCTGTTAAAGATACCCTTATTGTATCTCCAATCCCCTGCTTTAAGAGGCTGCCTATTCCTATTGCAGATTTGATTCTCCCCTGGTCTGCATTGCCGGCCTCCGTAACTCCGAGGTGCATAGGATAAACCACCCCTTGCGCGAGCATCCAGGAGTGCAAAAGCTCGTATGCCCTGCTCATAACTATTGTGTTGCTCGCCTTTAATGAAACCACTATATTATTGAAATCAAGCTCTTTAGAGAGTAGCAGCCACTCAACAACCGCCTCTTTCATTCCCTGTGGCGTATTGCCATATTTTTCAACTATCTCATTGCCAAGCGAGCCGTGATTAAGACCTATTCTAACGGCAGTACCATACTCTTTGCATACCTCTATAAACTTTGCAAACTGGCTGCGGGCATCTTTGTGTACTGCGGCAAAGTTACCCGGATTTATCCTTACCTTATCAGCCACTTTGGCAGCGGCAATAGCCACATCGGAGTTAAAATGTACATCTGCAACAAGCGGCGTAGTTATTCCCTCTGAGCGCAATATACGCTTGATTTGGGCAAGTGCCTCAACCTCTGCAATACCTTGGGTTGTAAGCCTTATCAGCTTTGCTCCTGCCTTTGCCATTTGGCGGCATTGCTCAACAGAACTCTCTATATCCTGTGTTTGAGTGTTGCACATAGTCTGTACTGCAACAGGCTCAGATGCTCCCAAGGCCAACTCTGCTATCTCTACTCTAATATTCTCCATATATTGCTTCTTTTGACTATTTACAACTCTTTTGCATCCTCTTGTTGCGAACTCTCTTTCTCTTCTATTTCCTCTTTTCTTTCTATCTCTTCTCGCTTTTTATCTGCCTGAATAACAGTCTCTTTTATTTTCCCCATATCGGGTTTGTAATTTGGTGCGTTTGATGGAATCTTGTATGAGTAGCCTCCTATCCTGTAAAAGAGGCCGGCGGAGAAGGTAAGTTGCGAGGCGTGGCTGGAAACCCATATCCCTCTATAAAACTTCTCTTTATCATACATATTGCTGAGAGTATATTTGAAATTCACCTCAAACTGAACTTCAAATGGGCGGAATACAAAAGCCAATCCACCTCCGCCAACAAGGCCGTAACCAAACTTTTTGTATGATGCTGTAAGTGTATCTGGCTCAATACCAGGGGTAAAGGTGGCTGAGTTTATGTAATGGCCGTATGCTCCCACATTTGCCAACAGCCTCATCTTCCAGAAATCTACCCTAAACTGAGATACAAGCGGCACAGTTATGGCTGTAAAGCTCTGTTTGCCACGCTCATCTATTGTTTTATCATCTGCAAGGTAATATACCTTTTCAAAGCCGAGAGAGTTATATTCTACTCCTGTCTGTATGCCAAAGAGCGGTATTGAGTTCCAAAGCGAGTGGTAGTATGTGTAGTAGAGGCCGAAGTTTTTGGGCGAGTAGGTTGGGAGTCTGGAGTAATCTACACTAAAGAAGGCGTTGTTCATAGAGAATCCCCACTTTACTCCAAGAAGGTGCTCTCTCAATTTTGTACTATCCTTTATAGCTCCTACAGGTTGCGCATCTCTAAAGGAGTATTCATCAAACTCCTTCATAATATCCACAGTATCAACTATCTGTGAGTATATCTGAGTTGGCTGCGCGGCAAAGGCTATTAACATAGCCGCAAATGGAGCCAAAAGGAGCTTTAGAATTGTGTGGTATCTTTTTTCTCTGTTAAAGTTTTTCATCTGATAGCTCTTTAGTTGAACAGCTTCTGAATATCTACTGTTTGGGTAAGGTCTGTCTGTTCTTTTATCTCTATGATATAGTTTCCGTTGGGGAGTTTGAAGAATCTTGCCTTTTCAGGCGGTATTCTTTTGAGTATGTTGCCAATATCGAGCTTACCGTTGCCGTTCTTATCCTCCGTTATTCTGAATGAGTAGGTGCCGGCACTCAGATAGGGGAACTTAATCTCCTTATCTTCAGATACTATATGGCGTAAAATAACTCTGTCTCTGCGCTCTGTAAGAAGCTCTATAATATACCTGTTGCCGCCACTGTTCTTTATCTCAAGAGTAACGGAACTAAGTTTATCGTCTGTAGGGAGCGAAAAGTTCTTTTTCAAGGAATCGTTTGTAAAGCCGTTAATGTCTTGGAATATGCCCTGCGGAATGTTTATATTGTACTCATTGCCAACTTTATAGCCATCAAGCGCATAAATCATATAGCGCAGCACATTTGAGGAATCTCGCTCTGCCTTAAATTTTACATCTGATTTTACTCCCCTTGGAGTGGTGGTGGTAAATGTCAGAGAATCGAATCGAGTCTTAATCAAAGGGGTAGGGAAAATAAGCTCAATTCCCATATTCTCAACGGTTTTGCCATCTACAGAGAGATTGAATTTGAGCAAATCCTCTCTCTCCTTAGGGGCTTGATTCTCCTTTTCTTCTGTTTTTTCTCTATTGCTATCCTCATTCTGGTTGCCTTGATTATTCGGCCTGAAGCGGTTTGTGCCTCCGCTTCTGTTGGTGTTTGCATTGTTTAGGGCCTCCACATAGGAGTTGGTGATTCCGCTGCCGGTTGTTGTCTGGCCTCGTGTACCTTTTATTTTGCTCTTGTCAAACGGCTTGGCGAGCTTTAGCGTCTGACCATTTGGAACAAGATTGCCTGTAGAGTCTGTCTTCATATAGTTGAGCCTTAGCAAAAGGGTATCTTCCAATGCTTTACGCTCATCTATCCAGAATGTGAGTGAATCTCCCTCTGAGTTGAACTGCTTGATTATCTTATCGTCATAAATACCTTTTATGCGGAATGTATCTATCTGCACTCCTGCGGCATTGAATTTCAGAAAGCACTCTCTTTCAGATATTCTTCCCCAATTTGTCAAAAACTGCTTGTCTGCCCTCTCCTTAAAGGTGTATATATCTATTTGAGAGGGCCTTGAGAGGCAGGCAAGGGTATCTTTCATATCCATCATAGCAATCTCTTTCATACCCTCTTTCTCTACTAAAGAAGGAGTTACGGCAGTATCGCAAAAGCCTGCATTTTCCAACCCCTTGTCATATAGGAAGTTGTTGTTCTTGTCTTCAAAGGCATAGACCATATATGGCACCCCCTTTAGGGCCCTTATGCAGAAATAGCCCCAATCGTCGCTCTTTGTTACGGCAATAGGCAGCTCCTTTACCACAGAAGAGTCTTTTGGCTCTCTATAGAGCGAAATCAGAGCCCCCTTTACAGGGAGCAGAGTTTCATAATCCATTACGGTGCCGCTCACTATCATAGAGTCTATGCTCTCTCCTGTGGAGAAGATATATACATAATTGTTGAAAGGATTGCTCTCGTTTACATCTGAAATGGCTTCGCCAAAGTTGAGGGCGTATGTAATATCGCTGCGCAGAGTATCTTCA
>CADBUS010000214.1 GCA_902797895.1 uncultured Bacteroidia bacterium
TATACCTTGCCCCATACTCAATATCTTTCCAATAGGTCCTGCTCTTAGGTGTGGAGCAACTTGCCAAAAATAGCACCAAAAGTGCAAAGCCAACCAAATTAAAGAGTCTTGTTTTCATATATCTTCAATATATTATCAATCATTTGACTATATGTAAAAACACTGTTGAAGCGTTCTTTCGCCCCAACAGAGTACTTGTCATATTCTTTATCAACTGCAAATATAGCATTTGTAAGCGATTCGGCAATCATTGGAGGCACATTTAGGCCAGATTCTCCCTCTTTATTGACCCAAGATACTCCGGAACCCTCAATTTTTGTTGCCACAATAGGCTTTGAGCAGCTCATTGCCTCAATCTGCACTATTCCAAAGGCTTCCGTTTTCATAACCGAGCTAAGTACAAATATATGACAGGCTCCAAAATAGGCCGGAAGATCTTTGTAATCTATATATCCGGCAAGAGTTACTTTATTTTCAAGCCCGAGTTGTTCAATCTTGGCTTGCAATTCATCCTTCAATGGACCACCACCACCTATAACCAAGTAGTACTCATCTGTAAGATGCTTTGCTGCCTCAATAAGGTACTCATACCCCTTATATGGGACAAGTCTGCCTATCGAGAGTATAATTTTTTTATTGCCAAACTTATTTCTAATCTTCTCTGCCTCTTCCTCCGAGTAAACCACAGGCTCTATTCCTATAGGCACGTATGTACATTTTTGTTGATAGTTTTTAAGAAAAGGGGATTCTTTTATATAGACAGGGGTAGTGCCAACAATTTTGTCTGCTCTCTTTAACAGCCAACTTTGCAGAGGTTTATATAGTTTGAGTAGTTTTTTCTGAGATAGTATGTCGCTATGGTAATGGAGTATGACTTTTCCTTTGTAACCGCTTAATCTCAAGGCGAGTGCAGCCATAGGGTCCGGGTGGTGAATATGTATTATATCATACTCTTTGCAGTGGCGTTTAAGGTAGCTGAGCATTGCAGGAGAGAGCATTGTGGCCTTAACCTTTTTTATTGCCGGCACGCAGATAATTTTCCCATTGTCATTCAGCTCTATTATCAAATTTT
The DNA here is from genome assembly GCA_902797895.1 of uncultured Bacteroidia bacterium. Lineage (GTDB taxonomy): Bacteria > Bacteroidota > Bacteroidia > Bacteroidales > UBA932 > Egerieousia. The sequence goes on from CADBUS010000214.1 coordinate 1,073, forward strand.
TGCCTATGTGGCGCGCTCTCTTTTTATCTATCTGTTCTATCTCTGAACCCGGTAGTAGAGCGCAGAGCATATCGCACCTTATACCTCTGGCCGAGATACCCTCTGTAAGGTCTCTCATAACCTTTTCTACACCACCTATAATAGGGTAGAACTTACCTATCTGCAAGATTTTCATATCTCTGTTTTTAGCTTGTTATAGAGTTCAATATACTCCATATATCTCTCTCTTTTGCCAAAGTTTTTAACAGCATACTCTCTGCAGCAATCTCTTATGAAACCTCTGTCTATTGTTTCAATCTCCCTTAGTGCCTTTACTATTCCATCTATATCTCCTCTTTCAACTATATGGCCGGTATGATCTTTGGGAGAAACAGACTCTACACTACCGCCTGTTTTATAGGTTATTACAGGAGTTCCGCAGGCGATGGATTCCAAATTGATAGTTGGATAATTATCCTGCCAGGTGGCATTTACAACCGCTGTAGCGCAGGAGTATATCTGAGCGAGCTGCTCTGCATTATCTGTTCGTGGTATTGCAATAATCCTCTCTGGCAGAGCCTGTTTCTGTTGGGCTGTCATACGTCCAACCATTACAACTACCTCATTGTCTGATAATTTTTCTGATAACTCTATAATGTCATCAAAACCCTTCTCCTTTAGCCATATACTTGCTATCCCCAATATTACGTGCCTGTTACCAAACCCATATACCTCTCTTATGTTCTTATTTTCGGAAGGTTTGAATAGATCTAAATCTATACCGTTATGTATAACCTCTATAGTCATTGAGTTTAGAAAAGAATTTTTAAGTTCATTTCTCATCCATTGTGAGATTGCAACAAAAGTTATATTAGGCAGTGTGGTAAAGGCCTCTTTTTTATCGCGATAATTTTTTGCGGACCTGTCAAAGAGATAGCTTGCAGGAAAGGCTCTCTTTTGAGGGCACTCTCCGCAACCACTCTTCCATCTCTCACATCCAACCGCTTGGAAAGAGTAGCAGTGGCCTGTAAAGAGCCAACAGTCGTGAATACTCCAAATAACCGGTATTCCACTCTCTTTAAGGTATTTGAACAGTATCTTATAGTTGAGAAAGTAGCCGTGTATATTATGTATGTGAATGATATCGGGCTTGATTTTCTTAATCTTCTTTACAAATCTCTTTGTTGCGCACCAAGAGGCCAAGCCGTGTGCATCAAATATTCTTGTGGCTATGGCGTGGATTATCACACTTAATTTACCGCCAACAGGCAGAGGTTGAAAAGATGTATTGCGGGCCTTATCTCTGCCTCCGCTAAAAGCGGCATAACTCTCCCATCCGCAGGCTTTTGCAAGCTCGCTAAGCTCCCTCATTATTCTGCCGGTAGAGGTATTTTCCTTTATTACAGGATTGATTTGAAGCAGTTTTCCCATTTTGCCATAACTGTTTGTTCTGAGTACCTCTGTGTTACCTGCGGTGCATTTGCAGCCATTTTGGCCCTAAGGTCGTTATCTCTTATAAGATGCTCCATTGCTGTTGCAAGCGCCTCTATATCACCCTCTTTTACTATAAGTCCGTTCTCCTGCGGAATAATTATATCCTTTGCTCCGCACTTGAAATCGTATGCTACTGCCGGAATGCCGCAACTCATTGCCTCTATAAGCACCATAGGAAATCCCTCATAATGAGAACTCATAACAAGGAAGGCGCTCTCTGCGTACTCTTTCCAAATATTGTTTGTAGGGGCATTTATCTTTGCACTCTCCTCTATACCAAGTTGAAATATCATCTGCTGCAGCATCTTCTCCCACTCTCCTTGTCCAAATATATCCAAGTGCCACCCCTCTTTTTTTGTAAGCTCTTTAGGTATTAGAGCCCAGGCCTTTAAGAGCCGGTCAAACCCCTTCTGATAATCCAATCTTCCAACCGCAATTACTCTTTTAGAGGTGCCGTCAGATTTATACTCCTTATTCTCCAAAGCGGCATTTGGAATAACCTCCAAGTTCCTTAACGGCCCCCAATATCCTGCATCTTCATTGCTCAGAACTACAAACTTATCAAACCGTTTGACAATGCGCTCATCCTGATGAGTGCGATATCTGTCGGCAAGGCCGAGCAATCCCTTTCTTCCATACTGCAACCTAAAGAATTTGCAGAAATGGAGCTCAAGAATCTTTTTACTACCATCCTTAATATCAGGGATAAATGAGGACTCCGATGGGTAGAGCGATACTGTAATATCGGGCCTTTGCTCAAAGAGTAGCTTTGTTAGCAGCTCTTTATGCAGCCTCCTCTTTTTTAGGTAGCTAAAGATTTTTGATACTGGATTTTTACCATTATCCAACGAGTAATTGATACCTAAATCGATGAGTTCTACATTCTGCGGAAATTGATAAAATGGGGCTTTGCCTTGCTGGTCTGTAGTTACCACACATATCTTATACCCCTTGTTACAGAGATATTTAACCTTGTTCAGGAGCACGCGCTCCATCCCCCCGGGGTTATACACCGACGCTATGCAATAGACTATTTTCATCACTCTCTTTGCTTTGGAGCCTGAACATCAAAACAAGGAACGGGCAGAAAACCATAATAATATCTGAAGAAACCTTTAGCCAACCTATAAAGTTAAATAGCATTATGAATAGGAACATAAGCTTATATTGCTTAAAATATTTAGATAAGGCGTATGTAGCGTATGCAAAAAGAGCGGAAATGAAGAAGAGACCTAAAAGGCCAAAATAGAAGATATATCTTAGGTAGCCTATATCGGTGCCCATATAGTAGCCTCCGGTTCTTCTGCCAAAAAAGTCTATGTTAGAGTCTTGATTATTTGCGAACCCATCTCCAATAAGCCAAGTTTTTAAGCTCTCCGGCCAAACAATCATATTTTTTAGTATGTTACCGGAATTGGTCTCCCACTCTCCCTTTTCTGAAAGACTAAAAAAGCCTTCAAAACCAAACTCAAATTGCTTTTTAAATTCAAGATTAGTTTTGTAGAGGAAAGAGACTCCAACAGCCAGTATAGCAACAATTATAATGAAGTAGAAAGAAATCGTCAATTTTTTAGAGATTGAGTTGATTCTACTAAAATGGTTTGCAATGAGCAAGAAACTCAATAATACTCCAATTGTAGTTGTTCTGGACATCATACTACCTATTATTCCAATAATGGCAAAGGATGCAAAATAGAATACGATAGTTTTAGTATTGTGCTTTTTAAGATTAAGTGCTATATAAGTAAGAATAATCTCTACAGCTGCAAACCTCAATCCTGCCGGGTCAAGAGAGGCGCCTATTCCGCTGAGCCTTCCCTTCGTAATACCCATAAAGCCCTCTACATCTCCGATAATAGATTCTTTCAATTCCTGTAAAGCTGGATAGATGTATGAGATGTAGGCTATAGCACACTGCATAACACATACTGCCACAAGATAGTTCCCTATAATTTGTATATTGGCTTTGCTATGCACAAATTCAATAAGTTTCAATACGGCGTATGCCCCTCCCATCCATACCCACAAGGAGATTATGTACTCAGACATAAAAATATCTTTGGTATTGTTATAGGCCATAGTGAACTGCCCTGCGAGGGAGACAAAGGCAGCTATGAAACTCAAAATAAGGAACTCTTTAGATATTGTAAACTTGGTAGAACGCGCTTTGTCAATAAAAAAGAGAACTAAGCCTATAGCAGCCAATATCATCTTTGTGTTAGAGCCTGGTATGCTCTTAATATTGAATGGGAAAAAATAGAGGCTTGTAACCACTACTGTAAATGCTATGAGCAGAATTTTCCTCATCTATAAAGCAACTTATAAAAAAGATTATTAACTGCAAAGCTATAAAATTTTACCGCCCAAAACTGCTTTTTGGCAGCAAGTTGCTGCACGAATCTTGTTCTGAAGGGTAAAAACTTATTTTCTGCAATATGTTTGTTTGCCTCGGGATACCACTCTTTCCACAATTTGAGCTGATTGTTGTCTTGGGATAGCAGAAATGGCAACTTTATATTCAACTTAAAGAATCCCATATACTTATCCAACTCTTTAATTTCTCTATTTTGGGAAATTTCTTCTAAAGATTTCTCCACTCTTGCAACATTGTACTGTATATCATCCAAATATTTTTGAGAGAGTGTTTGGGAATAGGCAGAAGGGTTGGTCTTGATGTAATGGTATAGGGCTTTTGGAATGTGGCAAACTCTATTTGCAACAGCAGCGAGCGGAATCATAGTCATATCTTCTCCCATAGAGTGGCCATCGGGGAATGTTATGCCATTTTCTACATATAGGCTTCTTTTGGCAATCTTGTTCCAGACATTGTATTTCATAGTACCGGCGAGAAATCCCTCTTTCAGCATCTTTTCTGCACTCTCAAAAGTTGGGTTGCCCATATAGCGTTCACTCTTTTCAAAGCTCATATAAAAATCGCAATAGGCTATATCTGCATTATGCTCTGTGGCCGCATTATACATAAGTTCTAACATATTCTTCTCCACCCAATCGTCAGAATCGCAGTGGAATATATACTCTCCTTGCGCAACACCAAGCCCTGTGTTTCTGCCGGATGGAAGCCCTTTGTTTACCTCGTGCTTTAAGAATTTCACATCTCTGTTATATTCGGTAGTCACACGCCTAACTATATCCATACTCTCATCGGGAGAGGCATCATCTACAAAAATAAACTCCACTTCTTTGAGAGTTTGCTCCATAAGTGAGCGAGTGCACCTTTCAACAAACTTAGCAACCTTAAAAACCGGTATAATTACAGAAACTTTCATAGTGTATTCTATTTACATTCTGCCGCCTTTACGGAAATATCTTGCCACAAGTTTTATTCTTTTGGA
>CADBUS010000215.1 GCA_902797895.1 uncultured Bacteroidia bacterium
CTCCTCTGTAATCTCCTCACCTGCACCAATTATCAACTCTCCGTTGATAGGGTTGTAAATCTCGTGTACGGTGGTGCGGCCGAGTATGCGGTCATAGAGGGTTTCAACAACCTCATCCTTGTTCTTTATCTCTGTTGCAACAAGACCTCTGAGCGTGCCGCAATCCTCCTCTGTAACTATAACATCGTGAGATACATCCACAAGCCTTCTGGTAAGATAACCGGCGTCTGCTGTTTTTAGAGCGGTATCTGCCAAACCCTTACGGGCACCGTGGGTGGAGATGAAGTACTCCAACACGCTCAATCCCTCTTTGAAGTTTGCCAAAATCGGGTTCTCAATAATCTCATTTCCACCGGCTGCACCAGACTTCTGAGGTTTTGCCATAAGACCTCTCATACCGCAGAGCTGGCGAATCTGCTCCTTGGAACCACGGGCTCCGGAGTCGAGCATCATCCAAACAGGGTTAAATCCGGCATTGTCTGAAGAGATTTCATTTACCACAACCTTACTGAGCTCGTTGTTTACATTGGTCCAGATGTCAATAATCTGGTTGTAGCGCTCGTTGTTGGTAATCAGACCATTATCAAAGTTGAACTTAACCTCGTCTGCCTTTTTGTAGCCATCGTTAATCAGCTTCTCCTTCTCCTTTGGCACAATCACATTGCCGAGGTTGAATGAGAGACCGCCGCGGAAGGCCATCTGGTAACCCATATTCTTTATATCATCCAAGAACTGGGTAGTTCTCATTACTCCGCAGTTTTTGATAACGAGGCTGATAATATCTCTCAGGCTCTTTTTGTTTATAACTGTGTTCAGATAGCCTACTTCTTTAGGTACCAACTGGTTAAAGAGTATTCTACCTGTGGTTGTATATACATCTTCATAGCCCTGAGACGGATCGGTCATAACCTTTGGAAGTTTCACATATATCTTTGAGTGGATGTCCAACATCTGCTCATTGTATGCAATTATCACCTCCTCAGGAGAATAGAAGCGTCTGTCATGCCCTTTCATTCCCTCTCTGTCCTTGGTTATGTAGTACAAGCCGAGAACCATATCCTGAGAAGGAACTGTGATAGGGGCACCGTTTGCAGGGTTAAGAATGTTGTGAGAGCCAAGCATAAGCAACTGAGCCTCAAGTACCGCAGCATTGCCAAGTGGCAAGTGAACTGCCATCTGGTCTCCGTCGAAGTCGGCATTGAAGGCGGTACAAGCAAGCGGATGCAGCTGAATAGCCTTGCCCTCTATCAACTTAGGTTGGAATGCCTGAATACCAAGGCGGTGGAGGGTAGGGGCACGGTTCAGCAGAACAGGGTGTCCCTTCATAACATTCTCCAAAATATCCCATATCACATCATCCTTTCTATCCACCATCTTTTTGGCGCTCTTTACAGTCTTTACAATACCTCTCTCAAGCAACTTTCTAATGATGAATGGCTTGTAAAGCTCTGCGGCTATAAACTTAGGCAATCCGCACTCGTGCATCTTAAGCTCCGGGCCAACCACAATAACCGAACGGGCAGAGTAGTCAACTCTCTTACCGAGCAAGTTCTGGCGGAAACGCCCCTGCTTGCCCTTCAAAGAATCGCTCAATGATTTGAGAGCTCTGTTGGATTCAGACTTTATTGTGTTGGATTTCTTTGAGTTATCAAAGAGAGAATCCACAGCCTCCTGCAACATTCTCTTCTCGTTACGCAAAATAACCTCAGGGGCCTTTATCTCAATAAGTTTCTTGAGACGGTTGTTTCTTATGATAACCCTTCTGTAAAGATCGTTCAAATCAGAGGTAGCAAAACGGCCTCCGTCAAGTGGAACCAACGGCCTCAAATCCGGTGGGATAACAGGTATCACCTTGAGAATCATCCACTCAGGGTGGTTAATATCCTTGGAGTCTCTGAATGCTTCAATAATGCTCAATCTCTTGAGGGCCTCAGCCTTTCTCTGTTGAGAGGTCTCGGTCTCCAAAGAGTGGCGCAATGAGTAGGAGAGGCTGTCTAAATCGAGCTTTGAGAGTAGCTTGTATATTGCGCTTGCTCCCATCTCTGCAATAAACTTGTTAGGATCCTCATCCGGCAGCATTGCATTCTCCTTTGGAACATTCTCCATTATAGCAAGATACTCATCTTCGCTCAAAAGATCCAGAGTCTTAACTCCGCTCTCGGCTGCAATTCCGGGCTGAATAACCACATATCTCTCATAGTAGATAATGGAATCCAGCTGCTTGCTCTTTATACCGAGCAAAGAGCCTATCTTATTGGGAGTTGAGCGGAAGTACCAGATATGTGCAACAGGTACTATAAGGCTGATATGTCCCATCCTCTCTCTGCGCACCTTCTTCTCTGTAACCTCAACACCGCAACGGTCGCACTCAATTCCGCGGTAGCGGATTCTTTTATATTTTCCGCAAGAGCACTCGTAATCTTTGGTAGGGCCGAAAATTCTCTCGCAGAAGAGTCCGTCTCGCTCCGGCTTATATGTGCGGTAGTTTACGGTTTCCGGCTTAAGTACCTCACCATAAGACCTTTCCAATATCTCCTCAGGAGAGGCAAGGCCTATGGTAATTTTGCTGAAATTGCTCTTAACTTTTGTTATCTCTTTTTTCAAAGGCATAGCTTTAATTTCTTAATGGTCAATCAACTAATCTAACTGAATACTCAATCCCAATCCTCTGAGCTCGTGCAGAAGCACATTCAGAGATTCCGGAATATTTGGTGTAGGCATAGGCTCGCCCTTTACAATAGCCTCGTACGCGCGGCTTCTGCCTGTAATATCATCAGATTTTATTGTTAGAATCTCCTGCAGGATATTTGCAGCGCCAAAGGCCTCAAGCGCCCAAACCTCCATCTCTCCAAACCTCTGGCCTCCAAGTTGTGCCTTACCGCCAAGCGGCTGCTGGGTAATGAGAGAGTAAGGGCCTGTTGAGCGGGCGTGCATCTTGTCCTCTACCATATGGTCGAGCTTAATCATATAGATAACTCCCACAGTAGCAGGCTGATCGAACAGCTCGCCAGTGCCTCCGTCTCTGAGCCTTGTAGTTCCGAATTGAGGCAACCCTGCCTTGTCTGTATATTCTGTTATGTTATCCAATGTGGCACCATCAAAGATAGGGGTGGCAAACTTAACCCCAAGCTCTTTTCCGGCCCAGCCGAGTACGGTCTCATATATCTGACCAAGGTTCATACGAGAAGGCACACCGAGAGGGTTGAGCACAATATCCATAATTGTACCATCCTCCATAAACGGCATATCCTCATCGCTAACTATCTTGGCTACAATACCTTTGTTACCGTGGCGGCCTGCCACCTTATCGCCCACCATAATCTTTCTCTTCTTGGCGATATAAACCTTGGCCATCTGCATAACTCCGTTAGGAAGCTCGTCGCCCTGCTGAATATCAAATACCTTTCTCTTGTACTGGGCGTTAAGCTCCTTAGACTCAATAAGATAGTTGTTAATCAAAGTCTTAACCAAATCGTTGGTGTGCTTGTCTGCTGTCCACTTGGAAGGATTTATAAGCTCATAATTAGGTATGGCTGCAAGAGCATCTTTCTTAAAGTTGTTACCCTTTGCAATAATCACGCTGCCAAATATATCGGAAACTCCTTGAGACGGCTTCTTTGCAAGCAGAGTCATCAACTTGTCAATAAAGAGAGCCTTCAGTTTGTCTGCCTTCTTCTTGTAGTCCTCCTCAATCTTGGCAGCCTCAACCTTAACCTTGCTCTTGAAGTTGCGTCTCTCCTTGTCGCTCATCTTGCCCTGGCCGGCCTTGCAGAAGAGTCTCTTGCCGATAACAGTTCCGGTAAGAGATGCAGAGGCTTTTAGTGAGGCATCTTTTACATCACCAGCCTTGTCTCCAAATATGGCACGCAACAATTTCTCCTCAGGCGATGGATCTGTCTCACCCTTAGGTGTAATCTTACCTATAAGAATGTCGCCAGGCTGAACAGAGGCACCAATGCGGATTATTCCGTTCTCATCCAAGTTTTTAGTGGCCTCCTCGCTAACATTCGGAATATCCTTTGTAAGCTCCTCCGGCCCTCTCTTTGTATCTCTAACCTCAAGCAGATACTCATCTACGTGGATAGATGTGAGAATATCCTCTCTCACAATTCTCTCGCTGAGCACAACAGCATCCTCATAGTTGTAGCCCTTCCAAGGCATAAATGCAACTTTGAGGTTGCAGCCAAGTGCGAGCTCGCCATCTTGTGAGGCATACCCCTCTGTGAGAATCTGCCCCGCCTTTACCTTATCTCCCTTTCTTACAACAGGTTTCAGGCGTACAGATGTACTCTGGTTAGTCTTTCTGTAGAGCGGCAGATTATATGTAGTAATCTCAGGAGCAAAGCTCACAAACTTCTCCTCCTCGCTCTTTGTATATCTTATATCTATGCGGTTGGCATCTACATAAACCACCTCGCCTGCCCCCTCGGCAGCTATCTGAGTTCTGGAATCCCTCATAACAGGGCCTTCCAAACCGGTACCAACAATAGGGGCCTCCGGATTGATGATAGGAATAGCCTGTCTCATCATATTGGAACCCATAAGAGCGCGGTTAGCATCGTCGTGCTCCAAGAAAGGAATCAGGGATGCTGCAATGGAGGCTATCTGGTTAGGAGCCACATCAATGAGGTTAACCTCCTCCTTGCTCACAACCGGATAATCAGCCTGCCA